>CAMCXP010000030.1 GCA_945883395.1 Melioribacter roseus P3M-2 | reverse complement strand
TCAGCTCCGGGACCAACAGACGGATCCATTGGTGTCATGAGCGTCAGTGTACCGTTTGCGTTCGATGCGGCCAGCACCATTCCCTGCGATTCCATACCCATCAGCTTTGCTGGCTTGAGGTTTGCCACCACACAGATGGTCTTGCCGATCAAATCCTCCGGTGCATAGTGCTTTGCAATTCCAGCAAGGATCTGACGCTTCTCCGTTCCGATATCAACTTGGAGCTTAAGGAGCTTCTCCGACTTTGGTACGCGTTCTGCCTCGAGAATGACGGCTGTGCGCAAGCGTACGGCACCAAACTGATCGATCGTGATCACTCCCTCTTCCATTACAGGTGCAGCAGCAGCTGGCGCAGCGCTTGTTGCTGGTTGTTCGTCTGGTGTACCAAGCTTTGTGATTTCACGCTCCACGACGTCGTTCTCCACCTTTGTAAACAAGATTGTTGGCTCGCCAAGTGTGCGACCAACAGGAATAGTGAATGTAGCACCATTCAACCAGCGGTTATCACCAACCGTGCACTCGTTCGGTGCTCCTGTGATTAGCGATTCTCCAAGCATGCGCTGGATTGTTGCTGAAGCTGCAGGACAGAATGGAGTAAAGGCAACAGAGAGTGTACGAACTGCTTGAATGCAGACATGCATCGTGCGTGCGCAATCAGCAGGATCAGACGCGATTGTTTTCCACGGGGCTTTGTCGTTGAAATACTTGTTGGCAGCTCGCGCAATGTTCATCGCCTCTGTCGCTGCATCACGGAATCGATATGCGTCCAAGCTTGCACCAACTGCATGCATGCCCTTCTCGAGTGCAGCAACAAGAATCGTTTCGTGTTCATCGCGCGATGCTGCAGCATCGTATGCTGGCACCGTACCGTTGAAGTTCTTTTGCGTGAACTGCATCACACGATTGATATAGTTACCGAGAATAGCTGCGAGCTCGTTGTTCGTGCGTGCCTGATAATCCCGCCACGTGAAGTCACTATCGCGCGTTTCCGGCATGTTCATTGTAAGCACATACCGAAGAACATCGCGATGCTGCGGCTCCGGAAAGTCATGTAGGAATTGCAGTACGTCGATCGCCCAGTTGCGGCTCTTTGAAAACTTTTTGCCTTCAAGGTTGAGGAACTCATTCGCTGGCACGTTCTCGGGCAGAATGTAACCGTCTTCAGCACGTGTGTGAAGAAGAATCGGGAAGATGATTGTGTGGAATACGATGTTGTCCTTACCAAGAAAGGCCGTGTACATTGTATCCGGACTCCGCCACCAGGTATTCCAGGCGTCTGGAGTGCCCTGTTGCAGTGCCCATTGCTTTGTGATCGAAATGTAGCCGAGGACTGCTTCGAACCACACATAGAGCACCTTGCCTTCAGCGCCATCAAGCGGAACTGGAATGCCCCATGACATATCACGTGTAGCTGAACGTTCGGCGAGACCCTGCGTGAGCCACGACCGACTTTGCTGAAGAACGTTGTCCTTCCACGCACCGGCGTGTTGTTGAATGTAGTCTTCGCACCATGATTGGAACACATCAAGCCGGAAGTACCAATGCTTCGTCTTTCGAACAACGGGAGGCTTGCCGCTTACGAGTGAGCGAGGATTCTTGAGATCCAGCTGGTCGTAGTATGCGCCGCAACTATCGCATTGATCTCCGCGTGCACGATCGTGTCCGCAGTTCGGACATGTACCCTCGACGTAGCGATCGGGAAGAAAGATCTTTGCGTCGTCGTCGTAGAATTGATTTGCCTCGCGCTCGACAAGTAGTCCTTTATCGCGCCATACCAGAAAGAATTCCTGTGCTGTTGCTGCGTGAATTGGATTCGATGTACGGTCATAGCAATCGAAGTCAATGTCAAGTCCGCGTAGTGCACGTGCATTGGCTTCGTGGTAGCGGTCGATCACCACGCGAGGGGAAACACCCTCTTTTTCAGCGGCAATCGTGATGGCAACACCATGTTCGTCGGATCCGCAAATCGAGAGCGTTTCTCGGCCAGCCAGGCGGCAGTAACGAGCGTAGATGTCTGCGGGAAGAGTAGATCCCACAACATTGCCCAAATGCGTCACCCCGCTCGCATAGGGCAGGGCCGAGGTTATGAGGTAGCGTTTCACGTCGCAATTTACCGCCCCTGCCGCTACGGATGGGACTGAAAATACGCCTATTCGTAGAGAACGATGTCGGTTGCCACCCGCGTTGCCACAGCGTCCGATGCAAGTCGTCGGATGAGGGCCAGACTGAACTCGAATGCCGTTCCCGCACCTCGGCTGGTAATCAGCGCTCCGTCCTCCACAACACGATCCAGCGTGTACGTATAGCGGTCCTGCAGGGTGCCTGCAATCGCTGGATGTGACGTAATCGTCGCACCCTTTGGGATCAGGGCATGATCGTGCAGGAGAAGCGGAGCGGCGCATATGGCGGCAACCAGGCGCTTGGATGCAATGTGACGCTCGAGGATGTGAACAACGCTCTCGTTGGCCGACAGCGACTCAACGCCCTGCATGCCCCCTGGCAGCACGATCGCATCGAACTGGTCGTCGTCGGTAAGCGTCTCCAGAATAGCATCTGGAACAAGCTTCACGCCGCGCGAACAAATGATCACATCGCCATCGCCTGCCACCGTTACGGTGATGCCAGCACGGCGTAGCATGTCGATAATGATGACGGCTTCCATCTCCTCGGTTCCGTTGGAGATGGGCACAAGGACGTGCGGCATGAGGGTAGTATCCTGTTAGTCGTGATCGACTTGTTGTGCTGGTGCTGGTGCACCAAGATCCGGACGGCGGATCTTGCCACCCTCGTGACCAGTTAACGCGATCTGAATTGCTGAGATAAGCGCTATGACAACAAAGAGATACGATAGCGTTGACGCGATCGACATTCCCTTCCACTGCGCAACAACGGTTGCGAGCGCAACTGCCGCAGCTACGAGCATCATAATGAGCGAAAGCTCGGCCGACTCTTCGTGCTCATGAATAACATCGTGGCTGATGCCAGCGATATTCTCAACGCGCTCTTCAGCACCTTCACCTGAGAAATATGTTGGCAACACAGCAAGCGCCATAACAGCGTAGAGACTGAGTCCGACCGTTCGGACAGCGACATTCTTGCGCAGAACGCCGATCACAACGACGATGAGCGCTGTAAGTGCGCCGATGATTGGAAGATGATTCACCAACAAGTGCAGTTGCAGGGGATCCATGATCATTCCCATTCTATAGTGGCAGGAGGTTTTGACGAGATGTCGTATACAACACGATTAATACCGCGAACTTCATTGATGATGCGATTGCTCATGCGAGCAAGTACGTCGTACGGCATGTGGAACCAGTCGGCTGTCATACCATCGGTGCTTGTGACTGCGCGCAGACCACACACGTGTTCGTAGGTGCGCTCATCGCCCATCACACCGACGGTACGAACAGGAAGCAGCACGGCAAACGCTTGCCAGATCTGCGTGTAGAGTCCGGCCTTGCGGATTTCGTCGAGGTAGATGTCATCCGCAGCGCGGAGGATATCCAGCTTCTCGTGTGTGATTGCACCAGGAATACGAATCGCCAAGCCTGGTCCAGGGAATGGATGGCGTTCGATAAACCACTCTGGGATGCCAAGCTCACGTCCAACGGCGCGGACTTCATCCTTGAAGAGCTCACGGAATGGTTCGATGAGCTTGAGATTCATCTTCTCTGGAAGTCCACCAACGTTGTGGTGTGTTTTGATAGTGGCCGACGGACCCTTTGTGCTGACCGATTCGATAACGTCTGGATAGAGCGTGCCCTGTGCAAGGAACTTCGCATCAGAGAACTTCTTGGCCTCAACATCGAACAGATCAATGAACGCACCACCAATGATCTTGCGCTTGCGCTCAGGATCATCGACGCCATCAAGACGTGTGAGGAAGAGATCCGAACCATCGACAAGGTCAACAGACATCGAGAAGTGCGTCTTGAACATCTCAATGATATTCGCGCTCTCTCCTGATCGCATCAAACCGCTATCGATATGGATACAGTGCAGCTGATCGCCAATTGCACGATGCAGCAGAACTGCCGCGACCGTTGAATCAACACCACCGCTAAGGGCGCAGATCACTCCACCGTCGCCAACGGTATGCTTGATATCAGCAATCACCGACTCGATGAAGGACGTTGCATTCCATGTTGCGGCGCATCCACAGATGCCAATGACGAAGTTGCTCAGGATAGCCTTGCCATCAACGCTATGATGAACCTCTGGATGGAACTGAATACCCCAGATACGACGGTCCACATTGCGTATGGCACAGATGTCTGCGTTCTCGGAATGGCCAATACGCTCGAAGCCGGTTGGAATCTGTGTGACGTGATCACCGTGACTCATCCAGACTTCTGTTGTGGCAGACATTCCTCGGAAAAGATCCTGCGTATCGTCGATGTTCACGATCGCACGTCCGAACTCACGGCGCGCTGCCTTATCGACTGCACCACCGAGTTGATGTGCAATCAACTGCAGGCCGTAGCAGATCCCGAGCACAGGCACGCCCATCGAGAACACGTCGAACAATGGAATCGGAGCTCCCTCTGCATACACGCTCGAGGGTCCACCCGAGAGGATAATGCCCTTTGGTGAAAGCTCTTCAAGAGCCGCGCGGGAGATAGAGAATGGATGGATCTCTGCGTACACTCCAGCTTCACGCACCTTACGAGCGATAATCTGTGTGTACTGCGAGCCGAAGTCGAGGATGATAATGCGTTCTGCGTGCGTCATGGTGCAAAGTTACCACACGGCGAACAGTTGCACTTATACCCTTAGGCAGGTTCGAAGTAATCGAGACTCTTGCCGTAGGTTTCTTTCATCACGGATACACCAAGGGCAGCAATAGAGAGCGTTATTCCGCCAACGATTACGGCACTTGTCACCAGTGAGTCGGCATCAACAACACCATCGACTTCCTTTCGGAGCAGACCGAACAGAAGGAGGGCTGGCACCAGTGCTCCCCGGGCGACGTTTGGAATGGTCGTTGCGACTGTCGCGCGGATGTTCGTGCCAAACTGTTCAGCCGCCGTAGTTACAAACACCGCCCAATACCCAACGCTAAACCCAAGCAATCCAGTTTGGAGATATGTTAATGTTGCAGACTTCGCGGGCGTGAACAGATACCACAAAACGCAAACTGCGGTAAGACCCAAGAACAACATGATGGTCTTGCGGCGACTCTTGATCCACTGACTAATCAATCCGCTGAGTAGGTCGCCGGCGGCCAATCCTACATAGGCCCACATCACTGCTTGTCCAGCAGATACATCCGTTGCACCACCTCCATGGCGTGTGAATTCTGGAGCGAATGTCACAAGGATGCCAATCACATACCAGACGGGCACGCCGATAGCGGCATTTGCAAGGTAGCGTCCGATGCGACCCTTTTGAAACAGCATCAGGATGTTGCCACGCGAAATGTTCGCTTCTTCTGCACGGTGAAACATTCCCGACTCTCGAATGCGCACACGCATTACCAGAAGTGCAAGACCAAGCACACCGCCAATAATGAAGGCGATACGCCAGTCTGTGAGTGCATGCACGACGTATGCACCAACAGCTCCGAGAATGCCGAGGCAAGCTACCACGGTGGTGCCGTACCCACGCTTATGCTTTGGCATAACTTCGCTCACGAGTGTGATAGCCACACCGAGTTCACCGGCAAGACCGATCCCCGAGAAGAAACGAAGCACAGCATACATCTCGACGCTTGTCACAAAGGCATTGGCGATGTTCATGATGGAGTACATCAGGATGCTGCCCAGCAGCACAGAGAGGCGTCCACGTTTGTCTGCGAGAGCACCGAAGATCGCGCCACCGAGGAGCATACCGATCATCTGTGCATTGAGAATCAGCTCGCTGGCATCCTGCATGTCGAGTGCTGATACTCCGATAGCTGTGAGAGACTCTGGACGGACGATTGAAAACAGAATCAGATCGTAGATATCGACGAAATAGCCGAGTCCGCACACAAGCACGGTCAGCCAGATGTTTCGCGTTGAATGCTGTTGTTCAGTTGATTGAACCATTGATGTTGGTTACTCCGTCGTTCAGAATGATGCTGGACCAAAGGCGCTGGGTAGAAGGTCTGCGAGTGAGTACCAGGTATCCTCACGCGCTGGGTTTGTCGTAAGAATGCGCATCTCGGGATTGCACTCAGAGAGCACCTGCCGGCACGCGCCACATGGTGCAGCAGGGGGCGATGTCTGCGTTACAACAACGCAGACAGCGATGTCGCGACGTCCGCCACTGGTAGCAGCAGCAACGGCTGCACGTTCGGCGCAATTGGTAAGACCATAACTTGCGTTTTCCACGTTGCATCCAACGTGAACTCCTCCATCAGCGTCGATGATGGCGGCACCAACGTGGAAGCGGGAGTATGGCGCGTAGGCGTTCTCACGCACGCGGAGTGCGGCAGCTACGGCTTCTTCGATGCGCTCAGAGGAGATCTCTCGTGACATGATTACAATCTACGTATGGAAATCCAACGTTCTCTTCTCAATTGGTACCGCCGAAACGCTCGGGTCTTTCCTTGGCGTGTGCGTGACGTTGATCCATACGTTGTGGTGGTCTCAGAGATCATGCTGCAGCAGACGCAAGCGCAGCGCGTTACGGAAGCTCTCCCACGATTTCTAGAGCAGTTCCCAACTGTACATGCACTTGCACAAGCAACCAACGCACAGATGATTCGCCAATGGAAGGGCATGGGATACAATTCACGCGCCCTGCGGCTCCGCGATGCGGCACGCATGATTGTCCTGCGGCATGATGGTGTGGTTCCATCCGATGTGGATGCGTTGCGCGAACTGCCTGGGATCGGACCCTACGCTTCGGCATCGATCGCGACGTTCGCATACAACAAGCGTGTTCCTGTACTCGATGTCAATGTGCGTCGCGTCTACTCACGATGGATGCGACGTCAGCGCACGACGATAGATGTTGAGTCTGACAATGTACTCACGCAGTTTGCGATGAACGTTATCCCTGCACGATCTGCATCACGATGGCATCATGCGGTGATGGATTTGGGCGCAACAATCTGTACGGCTCGCAAGCCGCTGTGCACGTCCTGTCCGATGGCTGACTTGTGTCCGTCGGCGCATGTGCTTGAACACGCGCAACGTGCGAAACGAGCAGAGCCTATGTTCCGTGGCGAACCACAACGTCTGTGGAGGGGGCGATTCGTAAACGCCCTTCGTGAAGCGCCTGCCGGACTACCGCCATCGGCGCTCGTTGCTGCCGCTGGCGCGATACGCCTAGCCAACGAGGAACACGCATGGTTCCGTGCGTTGATCGATGCGCTCGTACGCGACGGCGTCGTTGAGCGATCAGGCAGACGTATTCGCCTGGCTGATTAGAACTGGTAGAAGAGTCCAGCCGAGAGAATATTGAAGTGGCTCACGTTGTAATCCACCGCGATACGCACTGGTCCCACAGCATACGTCGCACCAATCGTCCACTTAATGTTGGTGTTATGCGCACGTACGGATGACGTTTGAGGCCGCTGATCACCTGGTTGATCTGCTGTTGGTATCGATGGCGTGCCATCAACGATTGGCTTGGGTAGCAATCCGAGCTCGATCTGCATCTCCTGTGGAAGCACGTAGGTATAGGAGCTGTTCACGGTGATGTACTCATAGGCAATGCCCGTGTAGACATCGAGATTGCCCCACAAGTTCTTACTGGCGTGGAGATTGCCACTGAAGATCGTCGCATCTGCATCGAGCTTCGATTCGGTGAAGCCGACCGTGTTGCGCAACCACGTTCCTTGATACACACCTTGTACGGCCATATCAAACCAGCGCTCTGGGAAATACTGCGAGAGGCTATGACGAAGGCCAAGACCCCAGAAGGAAAACGCACCAACGTTGGGATCGAACTCGACCGGTGGGATGTAGCGGATCATGAGCTCTGTTCCATAGAGCGCACCTATCTCGATTTGCGGTACAGCCGCGACAATGGTCGACATATTCGCACCGGGTGGCAGCGTGATTGAGCCCACAAAGTTCACATTCGTGAGAAGGCCCTCGATCGATGTCCGGCCAGCACTATCGAGCAATGCAAACGCCGGAAGACCACGGAGGACGGTCAACATCTGCGCAGTCGTCGGCAAGAGCACTTTGTTATCGGGCTTTGATCCGAAGAGCGTGGCAGCGCTATCCGGCAGCACAACAAACCCGCTATCATTCGAACTGCGGAGCAATTCGGTTACGAGCATCGTTGCAAGACCAAGCGTATCAGCATACGTATTGCCGATCTCATAGCGTGGTCCCGTTGGACCAATCACGATGCGACCGTACTTAGTGAGCTCGACGATGATATTCACCGAATCACCGAAGCGAATATCTGGCCGATACCAACGCTGGTCCTCTGAGATGTACCCAACCATACCATTTGCAGACACCCGTACATACGGCTTGTCTGTTTCACTCGGGATGTAGGCGTTGGTATAGAATCGCGTGTTCGACGTAGCATTGATGGTGTTAACCATCGGCTGAATGAACGGCGTTGCATTCGTTTCGAACACATTCTTCAGAAGTCCGCGTGCTATGTCGACCGCAAGCGGATTATAGAACGGTGTTGGCTGCGCTGATGCAACCGATGCAAGCACAACAAGTGTCGAGACAGCAAGAAGGATGTTCTTCATGACAAGAGTTTGCGACGAATGATGAGATAGATCGGGACGGCGATCACGATGAGGATGATCAGACCAACAATATCAAGCGCTAACGAGAACGCATGACGGACGACCCACCAGAACACCTTGAGAACCACCCATGCTGCTCCAAGTGCGAGAATTACGGCAAGGATTTTTTTCATGGTGTTGTGAGTTGGTTCAACTTCTCCGCAAGCTGCTTTGCAGCATTGCGGCGTTCGTACGACGCAATCATAAACGTATCAGGCTCGGTAATCTGCTGCCCTTGTTTCCACCTGTCAAGAAACGTGCCGATGATCTCTGCTATTGCTGGGATATCCGACTGTGGAGCACAGCCACCAGCGTGTGTTCGAAGCACCAGCTCCTCGATCGCACTGCCGCGCGGTGCAAGGGCAATCACGGGACGTCCGACCCCAAGGTATTCGTAGACCTTACCGGGAACAATCTCGGCGCTCTCCTTCGCGTCGTCAACAATGAGGAGTGATGCTTCACTTTGCATCAGATAACCTACGCTGACTTCGTGTGGCACGTAGCCAATGCGCTCAATCGACGACGCAAAACGCGATGCATCCATCATGGCGTGCACCTCGTCACCGAAGCGTCCAACAAAACGAAGGTGCACATCTTCCGTACGGATGCGGCCGGCATCTGCAAGGTATTCCAGCGCATCAAGAAACGCCTTCGGTGTGCGACGTCCGTACATCGACCCCGTGTAGGTGATCGTGAAGCGTTCATTCGGTGTGTAGTGTACAGGCGGAAAGTCGGATGCATCGAACCCATTGGGCACGTGGAAGAACTTCGAACGATCCAACTGAGGATACTTGCGCACCGCATCATCGATGATACCTGTCCATGCGCACTCCACCATGTCGGCCTCGGTGAACACTGAGCGTTCCAGCGATCGATCAATCGCAGCAGGAAGAAACCATCTGTCTGGTGTCGTGAGAAACTCCGTCCATGGATCACGGAAGCCCGCAATCCACGGCAGTCCCGTGGCACGCCTAATGGCACGCGCAATAAGAGCGCAGGTGTATGGGGGAGAGGATGAATAGATCGCCGTGATGTTGTGCTCGGCAACAAGCTTCTTCGCTGCTTTTACAGCCGTAAGCATCCATCCCACGCGTGCATCAGGAATGAAGAAGGTAGCACGAATCCACTCTGCAACGCGTTCCTTCCAGCCCCTTCGCTGGTCACCGGATTTATTGACGTTGACATCGATAGCAGTTGTGCCACGCCCCATGAACGAACGATAGATATCGTACGGCTCAAGAATGGGGACGCGCACCACGTGCACATCAGCGGGAATCTTGGCTAGGAGAGATTCATCGCGTGCAGGGAAGTCTCCGTTCTCGACGGTCAGCACGATCGGACGCCACCCGTGGTCGCGGAGGTAAGTCACATGCTTGAGCACGCGCTGAACACCGGGTCCGCCCCCTGGAGGAAAATGATATGCTACCACAAGAACGGTCTTCATACGGCACGTTGCAGAATGAATGCTGCTTCCATGGCAAGTGCGCGCACTCCTGGAAGGGAGCGCAGAGCAGTTACTTCGAGACTCGGTATTGGGAGTTGATACTTCCATCGGAAGACGGGACGCAGCGCAAAGAGGCGCTCATCAACCACGCGGAGCTGTGCATCCGCAGCTGCGCGACGCACATCGGTTGCGGAGAGCCGGATCTGATGTAATCGAACGAGCTCCTCTTGATTCACTGGCTCGCCTTGCTTGATCATTGATGAGAAGACCGTCCATGGCAAGAGGTGGACAAAGGGGATTGACCCAAGCTTCGTGCCAAGCAATTGCTGATGTCCACCAAATGGAGATGTATACGGTGGGAATGTTACGACGACCACACCGCCCGGTTTCAGCAAGCGCTGAATATTGCGAAGTGCTATCTGAGCATCATCGAGATGCTCTATCACATCACGAAGCAACACAACGTCGAAGCGTTCCTGCCATGCTTCTGGAACATCCTCGTAGATCACATCATGATGGGAAAAATCAATGTTGAGTCCCAGAGACTTCCACACTGGATCGCTGATGTCTGTGAGCAGAGCACCCTGAATATCTGTTCCCAGTGCGTAGGACGTACCACGCTCGACAAATGCAGCCAGCACTCCACCCTCGGCACACCCGATCTCACAGACTGCTGCTCCGGGTTTCCAAAGGTGATAGTGCTGCAACCATGGTATAAGGGTATGCACGGCAAGTCGGTACTGCATCCGCACATTACGAATCGTTCGCGGCAAAACGTCCATGCGCGCTACCCGATCGGCGAGGTCGCCCTGTTGGAGCTGATGTGGGTTCATAGAGATGTCAAAGATAGCACGTGGCGCGACCGTATCTTTGCGTTCCCTATGGCGAAATACTCAATCATTGTTGCGGTCTATAACCGCCCTGACGAACTCCGTGAGCTGCTCGAAAGCCTCGCTGTTCAGACGTATCGGGACCTTGAGGTCGTGATCGTCGAAGATGGTTCAACGCTGAGCTCGAAAGATGTCTGTGCAGATATGGCTGGACGTTTGGATGTGAAGTACTTCACCAAGGACAACAGCGGTCCGGGTCCGTCACGCAATTTCGGATGCAGACGAGCCTCAGGCGATTACTTCCTGTTTATTGATTCCGACTGCACGGTACCGCCGCATTACATGGCTACCATCGATCAGGCTCTGCTTACACATGGATACGATGCCTTTGGCGGACCCGATCGCGAGGATGCGTCGTTTACGCCTACGCAGAAGGCTATCAGCTACGCTATGACGGCCTTGTTAACTACAGGGGGCATTCGCGGTGGCAAGCGTCGAGTTGGGGGCAGCTTCCACCCACGTTCGTTCAACATGGGGATTTCTCGCGATGTATTTAACGCGACCGACGGATTTGCGCGCATGCGGTTCGGTGAGGATGTCGAGTTTAGCATCCGCATGATTGAGCACGGCTACAACGTGGGCCTCATCCCCGATGCATGGGTGTATCACAAGCGTCGCACCGATTTCTGGAAGTTCTTCAAGCAGGTCCACAATAGTGGTATCGCGCGGATTAATATCACGCTTCGACACCCTCAGACACTTAAGCCGACGCATTTCTTCCCTGCCGTGTTCACCGCGTATATCCTGATTGCGCTCGGTACGACTATCATTGAGCCGATGGGGTGGGTAGGCTTTCTGCCGCTAGGGATGTACCTCGTGGCACTCTTGGCGCACTCAGCGGTTCGGTATCGCTCGCTTGTTTTAGGTGCGCGATGTGTGGTGGCATCATTGGTGCAACTGACTGCATACGGACTTGGCTTTATGCGCGGTATCATCTGGCGCATTGTGCTCAACAAGCCCGAGCAAGGGGCGTTCGAGGCAACCCTCTACAAGTGACCCTGACAGATGTCGTGTTACAGACGAACCTGCACCATGAACGTGAAGTTGAGGTGATACAGGATGCCTTCGCCCGTTTCATTCTGTTGAACAGGTGTGAGCAACTCTCCACGTCCGCCCTCAGCTGTCGATCGTGTATCACGACCGAGGAGATTCATCGCTCCCCAACCCACACTCGTGTTCACGAAGACTGGGTAGTAGATCTCGCCTTCAATACCTATGCGTGCCATCGCACCCAAGCGCGTTGCGGCAGACTTGCCATTAAACACCTCAACACGCTGTACAATCGAGTCGGCAACGAGCGTTTTGATATCACGTGTGATTGTATTTGCGCCCACGAACAACAACCGAGCCTCAGCTCCTACGTAAGCTCGAGCAAATGCCCACGGAAACTCGATGAATGACCATTCGAAACCAGCGAGACCTGTCGCGAGGTTGTTCTCGTGTGTGATACGTATCGAGTAGCTTTCTCCAACTATACTCTGCGCACCCTTGTACATGAAGTAGTCAAGACCAACCGGTATGCGGAACTTCTTCTGCTTATCAAGATCGATATAGCCGCGGAAACCCCACCCCATTTGTGCGCCGTCAAATGCACCACCGTAGGTTTCTTCAGGTGTTGCACTCTGGCTGCTTGCCAGACGATACACCGCTGGATTATCACTAGTGATCCAATCCGTAGACAATCCCGCTGCCACACGAAAGCGAACCTGCGCAAGGGCGCTCGGAGAAGCAAGAGAGATGCACGCGATGATGGCAAGAAGAAGACGCATGATGATTTTCCGTAGGCTGATCAGTAAACAATCAACAATGAGCACGTGGGAATGTTACCCAAGACGTTCGCGGACGCTAAACTTCTGGTGTTCGAGATTGTTCTTCACAATCAATTCGCCAATGAGGCCGATCGAGATCAGCTGAACACCCACGATGATCATTGCTACACCAAAGAGTGCGAGCGGACGATTGCTGAGAGATGTCCGCCCAAGAGACCATTCAACCACGAGATAAAGATCAGTGACGAAACCAATAACCGCAAACAACGATCCAACAGCACCAAAAAAGTGAAGTGGACGCTTGATGTAACGCGTCGTAAACATCACGGTGAGAAGATCGAGATATCCCTTCAGGAAGCGGCTTACTCCAAACTTCGAAACACCGTGTTGACGTGCTCGATGTTGCACAGGAATTTCAGTTACTCTGAAGCCCTCCCAATGAGCAAGCGCCGGGATATAGCGGTGCATTTCGCCATACACCTGAACATTCTCAATGACCTCTCGGCGATATCCCTTGAGTCCGCAGTTGAAGTCGTGAAGACGAATACCACTCATCCGGGACGTCACCGCATTGAACAGCTTCGATGGCACTGTCTTGTGCCATGGATCATGTCGTTTACGCTTCCATCCCGACACGAGGTCGTAGCCTTCTTCAAGCTTTGCAACAAGCGAGGGTATCTCATTGGGGTCGTCTTGAAGATCAGCATCCATCGTGATGACGACGTCACCCTTACATTCAGCAAACCCAATAGCAAGAGCAGCAGACTTTCCATGATTCGTGCGGAAGCGGATCGCTTTAAAGCGCTGATTGCGTGCGTGTATGTCCTGAATGACGCGGAATGATTCGTCGGTTGATCCATCATCGATAAACAGAACCTCGTACTTGCCTCGCGCTACACGTTCAAGCACCTGTTCAAGTTGACGGGAAAGTTCAGGGAGAGATTCCTCTTCATTCAGCAGCGGAACAACGACAGAGATTGATCCCTGGATGCCACTATGGCGTTGCTGTTGTTCCTGTCGATCACCCCGTGGGTTGCGAGAGTATCGCCGTCGCGGACGACGGTTTTGCGATCCCTCTTTTCCTTGCTGTTCTTCACTCATACGTTGTTACTGCCGAATCATGGTCTGTTGTGAAGTTCCGCCATCTGGATTTATGGCACGAACAATATATGCTCCTAGAGGCAAGTTGTATACCGGGATAACCACTGTACTGTCTACCGCTCGAACTGTCACGAACTCTATGCCAAGTGTAGACACGACGTGGATAGTTGATCCAGGGACACACCCTCGGACACTCAACACATCACTCGAAGGGTTGGGTGCTATCGATACGTGTTCGACATCTTCGTTGTCTACGCTTGTTACCGTAGGTGCATACCATACCAGAACCTTCATCCTCGTGATCGCGGGATTATCGGTGGTGAATACAACTCCGGAATCGATGCGTGCCTTGATGAAGTTATTCGGAAAGTCGGTTATCACATCTACGAGGTAGGCCGAATCGACTCCTCGTGGTAGACGCATAGCAGATGTCACCTCGAGCCGACCGCCGTTCCATGTAACGTTCAGATCGTAATCATGGCGGACCTGCGAATCAGAAGACATCGTGCGGACATCTTTTGGACTGAGCCATAGAACCTCTGATGTTGGAGGTACTGTATAAATGATGAACACTCCTGCAGGGGGCGGAAGTGACGGTACCTCACGCTCGCCGAGTTGCACATCTAACCCGCTTGTCGCATTCGGATGTGCTGCAAACGTAAACGTCCCGGATGGTCGAGCGTTAGGAAGTACATTCGTGATGGCAAGTGTAAATCCTACCTCCTGTGCCGTTGCTACTTGCAGCGACAAAAGAGTTATGACAGCAAAAATGATACAGAGCATGTTGCTTCCATTACCATGAACAAAAAAGGGCAGCAGTTACCTGCTGCCCTCTCTTTGCTATCAGTCATTGAATTAGCGTACGATCGTTATCGCATTCGTTGCTGTTGCGCCGTTTGTCGTGACCTTCACGATATACCGACCTTGTGCAAGTGATCCTGCGTTCATATCGAAGCCATAGATTCCAGCTGTCTTCTCTTCATCGACGATCGTCGATACAAGTTGACCCATCGCATCGTACAGCGCAACGATAACACGACCAGACTGCGGCACTGTAACGTTTACCATACCGACTGTAGAGGCTGGGTTTGGCGAAACAGACACAGCAAGAGCTGTGAGGTTTGCTTCCTGACCCATCAGGCGGATGTACGGTGTACGCGCATCTGTGATTGTGATGATGTTGCTACGTCCAGCGACGATTGTTCCAAGAACCGCACCCGAGATTGGATTCGTAACTACATACGAACTGCCTGGGTTGTTCACTGTAACTGTCACAGGGAACGTAGCACCTTGGAGCTGAATCATCGGGTTGATGTCGTCATTGATGTACGTCTGATCGGTGAATCGTACGTCGAAGAGACCATTTGGTGGTACTGGTGGAAGTTCAAACACAGTACGTGTTTCGATTGAACCGCGATTTGCAACAAACACATCGCCAACATTTTCAGCATTGTCGCTGACCGTTACGCGCATTGAGTTTGCCTTGATCGTCTCACGTACTGTTGAGAAGTTCACACCACTCTTGCCGAGTGTTCCACAGCACATCGCGAGATATGCTTGGCCCGTAATCTTGATCCAATAACCGAGACCAGGCTCGATTTCTGAAACTGCCTGATAACCGCGGTTCGTTACGTAACCGTAGATATCACCTGTAACTGCAGGGAAAGCACCTGAACCGAATGGAAGCAGTGTGACATTCTCTGTTGATGTTGGTGATGAAAGCGAACCAATTGTGTTCCAACCATCATACAGACGTGTTGAGAATGCTTGGTCGTCGATCCGGCGGATACGTGAACCTGCGATTGTCTTGTCGAGATCATCCGAATACTTCACAAAGTAGCCAACACCCGGCACGACATCATCGCCAGATTGCTGATAGATGTTTTGTGAGAAGCGTACAGGTTCTGTGAGTGCATTGCGGAAGATGCTCTTCCAGTTGCTCGACGATGGGTTGACAGGAACCGAAAGGAGATTCCAACCCTTGTTAATCACTGGGAACTGAGCAACTTTTGGAAGCGTGTACTCAATTGTGAACGCCTTGATGTCTGCATCACGGAGTGTGAACGAACGACGGTTCTGCGGTGTGAGGACTGTACCTTCGCGCATGTTTACGTTGAAACGTGAACCGTTCAGCGTATCGCGGACGAAGAGGTCAGAACCAGGGATAAACTCATCAACGTCCCACTCAACAACTACTGGATAGTTGAGGTCGCTACCGGCATTGAATCGACACGTGTAGAGAAGCGTTGTGTCTGAGTAAATCGAACGGATATCGCGTGAAGTGCTCCGTGGACGCTGAGCTGTACCAGCCCAGAGATCGCCGAGACCAAACTGATAGATGTCGGTTCCTTCTTTGTCACGTGGGTACCAGCGTGCACCAAATGAATTGAGTGCTGACTTGTATACCGTTTCGCCGAAGAGCGTATCGACTTCATCCGTAGCACGATTACCAACACCGAAGGTAAGGTATGTGCGCTCTACAGGAGAGTTTGAGTTGCGAACTTGAATTGTAACACCACGACCGAGGAACTCTTGGCTACGCTGCCAATTGTTGTTCTCATCGAATGCATTTGGCTCGTATGGAGTGCGGAAGTAAATGAAGGTAACCTTGATTTGCACAGGTGACACTTCAAGTGATGGCGACTTGAATGAAAGTGTGCCGACATACGTACCACACACTTCTTGCTCGTCTCCATTTGGAAGTTCATTTGGATCGCAGATAATGCGAAGGTTGATATCACGTGTGCCAACAGTTGGGTCACCGAACGGTGTCACACCAAGTGTCGTTCCAAGAATACCCTTGTCCATGATCTGAACATAGCCTTCACGAACTGGCTGCGGGAATGGATCGTTCTCGCCAGCTCCACCCTTTTTAAACGACTTAAACTTCAACCAACGCTTGTCTGACTGTACGAGGATCTCGTACGCACGTGTACCGGGGGCGATGTTGATGAAGTCAATGTCGCGTGTACCGATACCGTTTGGCTGGTCGTCAAATGAGCTGCCGTAGTCAATTGTGATTGGGTCAACAATAAACCATTGTGTACCGTTTGAACCATTGACTGAGTCAGCAAGACGGCTTGTTGGATCCGCATTCAGGTTAAATGCGAGACGTGGCGAAAGGTCTGTTACTTCCAACCAGATCATACCTGGCTTTGAAGGACGAAGTGGATCGCGGATTTGCTCTTGTCCAAGATTATCCACGAAGAAGTTATCGACACCACCCACACCAGCGAACTCGCCTGGAACTCCGTCGCCTGGGAATGCAATCGCCTTACCCATTTGGAAATCATTGTAGAACAACGTGTCATTCGTGAGTATGATCGGAGTGCGTGCCGATTCAACACTAACTGAAGGGTCGGCAATAACACGGAACCGCAGGTAAACAAGCTCTTGGAACGGACGCTGATCACAAGGTTGTGTGATATCGCCTGTTTGTGGAAGGGCCTTCGATGATACAGCGGTTACAATCGCACGCTTACCGCGGATACGATTCTGAACCGGAGCATTGATAACACGTTGGAATGTCGTGTCGCGTGCGACGTCTACAGTGTACTCAAAATCCTTTCCAAGGCTTGATATCGGTGCAAACTGCACGCCACGCTTTGGACCGTTCTTGTCTACACCAATGAGCTCAAGAGCAGTTGAGTCGAACTGTACCTTAAACTTGAAGCTGAAGATCGGGAACGCTTCAAAGATTTCGGTAGAGCGCCAGCAATTCTTAATGAACACAGGAACAAGTATTTCACGATCACCATTCGGACCACGCTTTGAGGTCCAGATGCGGCCATCAGGATAATACGTTGTGTTCCAACCACCAGTCGAACCGGTCAGCGAAAGTGTCGGCAACTCGGGCTTGTTTTGTGCTTGAAGCACCTGTGCGCCCAGGCCGATCAATGCTGCAAGCAGGATTGCCACGCCAATCTTGGCATCGCTACCCCAGAGAGCATATCGACGATTCATAGAAAACTCCTCAGATGAGTTGATCAAGAGATTCTTCATTTCAATTTCAGATTTACAAAAGTTCGATTGCCGCACGATCCTACAATGATGTAGGTACCGGACGGAAGGTTTTCAAGTGACATCGTGTTTTCATGAGCGCTAGAACGTTTCTTATCGATTCGTTCGCCTGCAACGGAAAACACACTGATTTCATTCGTCTGCCCATGATGGCAATAACATGATGCTGAAGTTGTTGTGACAACAAGCTTTTCATTGCTATCATCGACAGGTGATGAAACCGAAACAATTGGATTAGTTAATTCCACTTTTACTGTGTCCCTCTTGCCACTTCGTACGCAAGAACAACTATCTACAACGTTCAGGTATGCTATAGCACTGATCCGTGCATTCGTTGCCGAACTCAGATTCCGTATATCGATGTGCACATTGCTTACTCTTTCGTTCTCGAACTCAACGTCTGCCTCAACCGATTTGGGGCTTATACGCATTTGTATTGTTCGAGCTCCTTCAACTATTGCATTTTCGATTCGTGCAGCAACTGTGTCGCTCAGCTCCACATGTATTGTACCCGTTCTAGGCCTCGTTGAACCAAATACCACAGAGCACGACAATTTTCCCACCGAGTCCTTCCCATCCACAACAAGTTCCTTTGTTGTAAATGCCATTCCTTGTTGATCGTCCAGTTTTGGAACGGCTACTATTGCAATATGCTCGCTTTTTAGAACCGTTACGTTCTTTTGAAACTCTTCATTAAAGGTAGGAGGCCAAGGAAATGAAAACAATATGCTGTCTTCACACCCACCCGAATAATTACCTGCAACTGCAAAGATTGGTTTATCACCTACCATATTCCGTGTGATGTTGAATCCTGCAATCCGCATTTCACCTGGAATCACCAGTGACATCTGGGCTGGATAATCAGCACCAAAGGAAAGTGTGTTTTCTGTGAGAACATCGGTCGGTCTTACGACTGATGTATCAAATCCAATTGTAATGTCAAAGGACGCTAGGCTGTCTGTAGAACGCATGTTCCCGATATACGGAGCGATCAGCCATCGCTGTTCAGATGAACACACATCGATCGATCGAAATGTTCGAAGGAGCAATGTGTCCTGAGCGGTGACTCCGCTGGCCGCCACGAGGACGGCCAGCGTCGCTGTCACCAAGATTTTCATTGTCGTCAAACGTGATTAACGGAGAACCGTTACCATGTTAGATGCACTTACACCTGAACCCTCAACACGGATCACATACGCACCAGGAACAACTTGTGTGCCTGTAGCATCCGTTGCGGACCATGTTGCTGTGAATGTACCTGCAGCTGCGAAGCCGTCGAATACTGTAGCAACAAACTTGCCGAACGTATCGTACACGCGGACAGACACATTACCATTCTCTGGGAGTGTGACTGCTAACGATGCGTTTGACGTTGTTGGGTTTGGATAGACAGATACACCCGAGCCATTCGTGTTCTCAACCATTGAAATGGTCTGTGAACCAACTTCTTGCTCGTTGAAGCGGATGTTAGAGAATTCGAGCATTGCGCCTTCCTTCATCGTAACATATGCAACTGGTG
>CAMCXP010000029.1 GCA_945883395.1 Melioribacter roseus P3M-2 | reverse complement strand
ATCTCGCGCGCACAACAAATGGCACGGGCGACATCCGCGAGAAGTCGTACGATGATATTCGTACGCTTGACGCGGGCTCCTGGTTCGACGCGCGCTTTTCACACGAGCACATTCCCTTACTCGATGAAGCACTTGCGCTGATCAAGAGGCGCGCATACCTCAACATCGAGCTCAAGCCGATGGACGTATCTGAGCGCACGTCGCAGATCCTCGATCAGGTACTGGCACGAATCGATGCACAGGATATGATTGATGCGACGGTGTTCTCAAGCTTCGACCATCGTATCATTCTTCATCTCAAGCGCATACGCCCCGACGTGCGGACACTTGCACTCAATGTGCCTGGCGACACGCGTCTGCCACACGAGGTTGTGTCGGCATGCCGTGCTGACGCCTTTGGATGCTCCCTCGAGGAGCTCAACGCCGGCCTCATGGAAGATTGCACACAGCACATGATTCCAGTGGGTGTGTATACGATCAACACACGTGAGGACCTTATCACAGCCATCAACCTTGGCGTCCGAGGCGTTGTTACAAACTTCCCGGATCGTCTGCAGAATGTTCTTTCCGACCTCAACATGACATCTCATACTTCACATCGATAATGGACCCAATCATTCTCCTCGGTCTTGCTGCAGGTTGCTGCTCGACGTTTGCCCTCGCACCGCAAGCCATTAAGGTCTGGCGTACACAGCAAGTTGATCAGCTCAGTATTGGCATGCTTTCACTGATGTTCTGTGGATGCCTTCTCTGGCTCACATACGGACTGCTTGATGACGATGTCAGCATCATTTGGGCGAACGCTATTGCGTTCTTCTTCATCATCTACATGCTCACAAAGAAGGTGCTCGACATGCAACGGGGAGGTCAGCGATGACACATTCCTATCGCGTAGCTGTGCTTCTCAGCGGCTGTGGTGTCTACGATGGTTCGGAGATTCATGAGTCTGTCCTTACCCTCCTCGAACTCAATCGTCATAGCGTCGAAGTGCGTTGTGCTGCACCAGACATTGCGCAACATCATGTGATTGATCATCGCACAGGTGCTGAGCAAGCGGAATCGCGCAATGTGCTCGCTGAGTCTGCCCGCATTGCACGAGGCGCGATCGTGTCGCTCTCGGAACTCGTTCTCGACGACATCGATGCTATCGTTCTCCCGGGAGGCTTTGGCGTTGCGAAGAACTTCACATCATGGGCCTTCGACGGACCAAACGGTGGCATCGACCCATCGGTGCAAGCATGCATCGTTGCCTCTCACGCAGCAGGAAAACCCATCGTTGGACTCTGCATGGCGGGCACAACCATTGCGCGTGCCTTGCAGAACACCGAATCGCATCCGACGGTCACGGTAGGCACACCTTCGGAACCATCGCCCTACGACATTGCCGCGATCAACGCAGGTATCGATGGTACAGGCGCGCATGCTCAACCATGCACGGTTCGCGAGATTTCCATCGACACGCACAATCGCATTATCACAGCGCCTTGCTACATGATGGAGGCGACCATTACCGACGTGCACACCAACGTCGCAATGGCGATTGATGCGATGATGACCATGCTCGCACAGCGTAATGGCTGACGAGCTACACCTTCCGCCGTTGATCTTCCCAACGTTTGAAGCGCGCATCTCAAGCGACGACGGACGGTTATCGATATACGACCCCGTGCGCAAGCAGCGCGTAGCGCTTACACCAGAGGAATGGGTGCGTCAGCATTGCATCAACTGGTTTCGTACGCGTGGATACCCGATTGGCCGCTGTAGCGTCGAACGTGTTGTCGACGACCGAGGACAGCGATTCGATGTGCTCTGGCGCGACGACGCTCTGCAGCCCTTTCTTCTCGTTGAATGCAAGTCGTACGACGTTGCACTGACGCATGCAGCGCTTCGTCAGTCTGCGTGGTACAATCTCAAGCTTCACGCACCATACATGTTCCTCACAAACGGACGCGTCGCGCATTGCGCGCGGGTGTCGAGTGACGGAACCGTAGATTTGCTCGACGATATTCCCCCTTACCCTGCCCCATTACCATGACTGAACTTATCCTAACCTCGCCCCTTGACATGCACCTGCATGTTCGTCAAGATGCGATGCTCGACGTTGTTGCACCGCTCTCGGCACAGCATTTCGCGGGCGCCGTGATCATGCCGAATCTCGTCCCGGCCGTCGACACCGTTGAACGTCTGCACTGGTACACGGGCGAAGTTCGTCGTGCGACGGCAGGTCATGCCTTCGATCCATTCATGACGTTGTTCTTCCGCGACTACACACGTGAGGAGCTCGTTGCAGCCAAGCCCCATATCATCGGCATCAAACTCTATCCAGCAGGCGCCACAACCAACAGCGACAATGGCGTCCAAGAAATCATGTCTATGGCTCATGTCTTTGCCATGATGGAGGAGCTGGGGATTCCCCTGCTCGTGCACGGTGAAACACACGGCTTTGTGATGGATCGCGAAGAAGAGTTCTGCGAGGTCTATCGCGCTCTTGCCACACGCTTCCCGCGTCTGCGCATCACGATGGAGCACATCACCACGCGTGCCGCAGTGCAGCTGCTCGATGAGTTTCCAAACCTGCGTGCAACAGTAACACCGCACCATCTTATCATCACGCTTGATGATGTGGCAGGTGGACTCCTCAATCCGCATCTCTTCTGCAAACCCATTGCCAAGCGTCCGGAAGATCGCGATGCATTGCTCCAAGCGGCACTCGCAGCACATCCGAAACTGATGATGGGCAGCGATAGTGCGCCGCACCCTGTGTCGAAGAAAGAATGTCCTGGCTGCGCGGCCGGCGTCTTCACTGCGCCGATCATCCTCCCAATGTTGGCAGAACTCTTTGAACGTCACAACGTGCTGCATAACCTGCAGGCCTTCGTGAGCGATCGCGCGCAGCAGCTCTATGGCGTAACACCACGCCGCACCACCGTGCAACTCGTGCGTGAAGAAATGACGATCCCAGAGCGCTACGGCGACGTCGTCCCAATGTGGGCCGGACGCACACTTCCGTGGCGTGTGGCATCGGTAACAGCCTAAGTCTGTTCCACTTCTTCAACCACGAGCGTGGTTGCTTCAATGCCGCAGATGCGAACCTGCGCACCTAGGTTGATCTCTGTTGCACGCAACGATATCGCGTGCCAATCATGACCATCAACCTGCACGTGTCCGTGCGTTCCGTCCGATGTAATCATCTCGGTAACGAGCATAACTCTACCGAGCAGCTCGTCAGCACCTGATGGCTGTTGCGACTCCGTATAGGAGCGTTTGCGACGAAGCAATGGTCGCAGCGTCAGGAAACTCAGGAGTCCAACCACAGCAAAGAGGCCAACCTGCCACTCCAGCGAACCGCCGAGTTCAGCGGAGATGCCAGCGGCAAGCGCTGCCAGAGCGATGTTTGCCAGGACGAATCCCGGGGTGATCATTTCGAGCAAAAACAGCACGACGGCTGCTGCATACCATAGCTGTGAAGGTGTCATGGCTACAGAGATACTGATTTTCACCGGTCTTCGTCACATGAATTTGATATGAAATCGATGGGCGATGTTCTCGTAACTTCGTCGATATGCCGTGGACGCCCCCTAACGTTGTATCGCTGTCGAATGGAATTCGCGTTGTCTGTGATCACGTACCTCACGTTGACTCATGTGCCGTGAGTTTCTGGGTCGACGCGGGTACCCGTGACGAGCCGAAGGGTGGCGACGGCGTGGCCCACGTAGTAGAGCATACGGCGTTCCGTCGCACGCCAACACGAACGATGTCGAAGATTTCTCGCGACTTCGAGAACGTTGGGGCGTATGTCAATGCCTATACAACGAAGGAAGAGACCTGCTACTACGTGCGGACACTCACACAGCACCTTCCACGCGTCATGACGACACTTGCCGACGTTGTCATAAATCCGGTATTCCGTGATGAGGATGTCGATACTGAACGTGGCATCATCATCGAGGAGATTCGCTCCTACGAAGACGAGCCGGAAGAGTACGTCTTTGACCTCGGCGAGCAACAACTCTTTGGTACGCATCCTCTTGGAATGCCAATCGTTGGCACGGTTGCAAGTGTTTCGAGTATCACGGCGGATGAGGTGCGGGCATTCCATACACGACACTACGTGCCGTCTCGCATTGTTGTCGCCGTGAGTGGCAATGTGACCATTGATGTGATTACGGCACTCGTAGAGGCATGTACATCCGGTATGAAGCGAAGCACGTCGAAACGGCGACGCACAACGCCTGTTGCCCATACTGCCAATGAAGTGACGTTCCGCAAGCCCCTTCAACAGGCGCATTTACTGTGGCAGTCGCGCACATCGGGATATCACCACGACGATCGCTATGCACTACAGCTCATGAATGTGATTCTCGGCGACGGTATGTCGTCGCGCCTCAACGTGCGTCTACGAGAGAAGCGCGGACTGGCCTACTCGGTGTATTCGCAGGTACAGCTCTTTGCTGACTGTGGATCGTTCTCGATCTATGCGGGCGTTGATGATTCGCGCACTGCTACGGTGCATGCGTCAATCGCGGCGATTCTCAAGGAGATGGCTACTGATGGAGTTACGGTTTCCGAGCTAGCCCGAGCTAAGGCACAGCTTCGTGCAAGCAAGTTGATGGCGCTCGAGAGTCTTTCAGCACGCATGACGATGCTGGGTAAGGGGCTCCTTGAAGACGGACATCCGGAAGATCCCTACGCGACGATCACTGCGCTCGACGCTGTCGATCGTGAGACGATTGCCCGGTTGGCGAGCGACGTCTGCAATCCCGACGTTTGGAGTCGGTGCATCCTGCTCCCGTCTGGCGAGGAGTAAGCGGATGATGCAGTTCACACCGGAACAATACGCCGCGCTTGATCTGCATGTCCATTGCGCTGTGCATGCGAATGCTGGCTCAGGGAAGACAAGTGTTGTAACGCATCGCTTTGTAAAGATTCTCATCGAAACGGCAACACCGCTCGATCAGATCATCGCAATCACATTTACGCGTGCAGCTGCTGCAGAGATGCGCGAGCGGATCCATCGCTTGCTTGCAGACGCACAGAATTCGCCTGAGCTGAGAGCTTCGTTTGCTTCGCATCTCTCCGATGATCAGCTTGTTCGGCAGCTCCGTGAATGGGCGGCGAACATTTCGACGGCTCGTATCAGCACATTCCACAGCTTCTGTGCTGGAGTTGTCCGGCAGTACGCTGAAGAACTTGAACTTGATGCCGAGATTCGCGAACTCGATGCTGCCGATGCCTCAGTATTGGTTGATGATGCTGTGCGCCGCACTATCACCGAGCATCTTCGTCCAACGTCGGCGCGCGCATCGGCGTTGACATCTGTGTTCGACGATGTAGCAATTGATACCGTCCGCGCAATCATTGCACATGCAACACGCGACTCGTCATTTGCCGCTGCGTTTGCATCAGATCCCAAGCATACGCGCATTGAGCGTCGACGCACCTGGGTCGGTCAGCAGTCATTGGTAATCGCGCGGGACGCGCTCCAGTTGTTCGAAGAGCATCTCTTGCCATTGTCGGACATTCCGACCATAGCTGATCTACTCGAGCATGCCAAGCACATGAAGGTGCGTTGTGCTGATCCCGACGATCATCAGGTGGCATCAGAGATCGAGGAGCTCTATACGAAGACCTTTACCACGAAGCATGAGATCCGAGCGGCGCTTATTCCAAAGGATCTTCGTGCCTCGATTCCGACGATGCCAGTTGCGTCTGCTGAATTGCGGGCGCTCTTGCCGGTTCTGGCTACGCCATGGGACGACATTCAGGAGCAACGGCTCGACGAGATACTCGACGTACTGGAAGAGGTCGTCGCTGATGCACGCGACCGCTATCGCACGCTGAAGCGAGAGATGAATGCAATCGATTTCGACGACATGATTCGCTATACGCTCGAGCTGCTCACGGATGCGTCTATTGCCTCTGCGCTCGGCAAACGTGTGCGGTATATCATGGTCGATGAGTTTCAGGACACCGATCCTCTCCAGTATGAGGTGTTGTCGCGCATTGCGCCTGCGTTGCGTGGTGATCATGCACAGACGCCGAACGTGTACATCGTGGGTGACGACAAACAGAGTATCTACGGGTTCCGAGATGCTGATGTGCGGCTGTTCCGTCGTGCAACGTATGCACTACAGCAAGCCAATCAGCATCATGGTTCCGACTCAGGGTATCGGCCTCTTGTGACGTCATTCCGTATGCATCATCGTGTCGCTGCAAGCGTCAACGCGATCTGCAGTGCGATGTTTGGCGCTGTAGCTACTCCGCCCATAACTGACACCACATCGTATGATGTTGGGTATCAACCGCTGAGAAGTATTCCATCGCATGTGGAGTCCGACCATATCGGAACCTGCTGCGTCGTACCAACGATGCGTGACTCCGCAAAGGCGATTGCGCACGTCGTGGCGTCGATACTCAACGGGACGATTCGACGTGACATTGCTACGTATGATCATGTGAGCGGGATATGGTCAACACGTACTGCGCAACCATCGGACATTGCAATCCTCGTGCAGACGAATCCACAGGTCGTACAGGTCGGTGAAGCACTATCGCGACTGCGCATCCCTGTTGATCTGCATGGGGGCGCTTCGTTCTTCTCTCGTCCCGAGGTTGTTGATCTGCGTGCACTACTCACGGCATGCATTGCGCCGACGGATAACCTGGCGGTTGCTACGGTGTGTCGGTCGCCGCTTCTGCGCTGTACCGATGCCGATATCGCCTCTGCAGCGCTACGAGGACGTCGCTCGAGCATGCGTGACGGGATTGCACAGTGTGTGGACGACGGAGTAGCTTCGCCCGAGCTTGCGCGCGCACACGCGCTCCTATCCACGTGGGAAGTTGCGAGCGTTCGCTTGACGCCTGCCGAACTGGTCCAGCGCGCACTTGATGAGTCAGGTTGGTACGCAACATTGGCTCGTGAAGATCGACGTGAACAGATTCGTGCGAACGTGGAGAAGGTACTCGACATCATTCGCGACGCCGTTGATGGAACCGGTGGCACACTCTATGACGCTGTCACGGCGTTGAGTCCTATCGACGGCGACCGTGAGCGTGATGGCTTCGTACCGTCTGATGGTAATGCCGTGCGTGTAATGACGATCCATGCATCAAAGGGGTTGGAGTTTGGCGTTGTCGTTCTGGGTGGACTCGCCACACAGCCACGGCCGTATATGTTTATCACGGGTGATCCATTAGGCCTCTCGTTGCCGATTGCAACGACGCGTATCGATCCGGAGTCGCCAGGTACGATCATGGAACTTCCATCACTAAAGTCCCACGCAGTGATGAAGCTTCAACAACGCCAGCGCGATTTGGCAGAGTACCGACGCCGACTCTACGTGGCGCTCACGCGCGCAAAGATGCACATCGTGATCATGCACCACGATGAGGTGATCGACGGCAGCCTACCAGGAATGGCCGGCGTTCTCGGCGAAGCGCTTGCCACGACGCTATCACACGTCACAGTACTCCCAGACCGTGATTCCGTGCCGTACGAGGGCACGCAGGTGCAGCGCAAACAGATTGTGCTGCTCGATCGGCTTCCAACGCCGCTTCCCGAGCTTATCTCTCCAACGCAGTTCCTCGACGCCCATCGCTGGACGGATGGTGACGATCGGCCGATGGACGCTGATGCGGCAGGCGCTGCGTATGGCATCGCTGTTCACGATGTTCTAGCATCGACGCTCCCCGATCTCTTACGCTGCCTTCCTGACGAGCGGCTTGGGATTATTGCGCGAGCATTGGCAACACACCAACTCGATCGAACACGCGCTGCGGAAGCAGCACTCGAGATTACAGCACTGCTCGACACACCGATGATGCGCGAGCACAATGCACTTCTTCAATCGGCTCGCCGCGAAGTTCGTCTTGTTGCTGCTCTTGATGACGTCGTCGTGCAGGGCATTCTCGACTGCCGTCTGGCACATGACGACGGCTCGATCAGCGTGTGGGATTGGAAGACGAATGCTGTTCGCACCGAGGCTGATCTTGACGAGCTCGCTCAGATATATTACCGGCAGATGCAGACCTACGCGTGGCTGTGCTTCCGTGCGTATCCAGAGTGCCCTACGGTGACAACTCGTCTGGTGTTTACGAAGGCTGTTGTGCACGGCATTGCAGTCAGCGACCGACCACTCGTATGGCATCGCAGTGACGTCGATGCAATGACCGATGCACTTCGATCAGCGCTTGCCGATCTCCTTGCCCGCAGCAACAGCTGACGACCAGGCCCACTGGAAGTTATAGCCGCCGAGCCATCCTGTTACGTCGACAACTTCGCCGATGAAGAAGAGTCCATCAACAATCGAACTCTCCAATGTCTTTGATGACAAGGACCGGGTATCGACACCACCGCGTGTTACTTCTGCCTTTGCATAACCTTCTGTGCCCTTTGGCACAACAGACCATGTATGCAGTGCTTCGAGCGCTGCTTCGAGATCCTTCTTGGGCGTCGCATTCACGGCGCGGTGGAGCGTGGAATCGTTCCACTCATCAAGAAATCGCTGTGGCAAGATCTCATGTAACATCGTCGACATATGTCGCTTCTCTGCAGGGAGTGATGCAACGCACGACGCGAGCGTAACGTCGGGAACCACGTCGATCGTAATGGCTTCGCCTGGGTCGATGTAGGATGATATCTGCAGGATGGCCGGACCGCTCAATCCACGATGCGTAAACAGCAGGTTTTCGCGGAAGTCCATGCCATGTGCAGATACGCGTGCATCCACGCTGATGCCCGACAGACCAGACCAACGATGTTCGTACGACGCGTCAAAGGTCAATGGCACGAGCGCTGGTACTAGCGGTATCATCGGGTGTTCGAACTGCGCTGCGATGCGGTAACCAAGGTCAGATGCACCAAGCGACGGAATACTCAGTCCGCCTGTGGCAACAACGACGCTACGAGCATGGACCTCGCCAGCAGACGTTGTAATCACAAACACGTCGCTCTTGGTAACTGTTTGTACTGATGTTCGATAGCGGATGTCGACCTGTGCGTGATGGCACTCCGACACAAGCATGTCGATGACGTGCTGCGCTGATTCGTCGCAGAACAACTGTCCGAGCTTCTTCTCATGCCAAGCAATGCCATAGGCATCAACGAGCGCGATAAAGTCATCAGGTGTGTAGCGTGCAAGTGCCGAACGAGCGAACTCTGGATTCGCCGAGAGCATGTTATGATGCGTTACCACGCGATTAGTAAAGTTGCATCGTCCACCACCCGAAATGCGGATCTTCTTTCCTGGTCGATCATTGTGCTCGAGGACGACTACCGACTTCCCCATTGTACCTGCCTGGGCCGCACAATGAAGACCTGCCGCACCAGCTCCAAGAACACAGACATCTACAATCGTCATGCTACTTCGCCACGACGAATGGGAGGTTCTGAGCAAACACGCCTGCTTGTAGACGTACGATGTACATGCCCGACGGAAGATCTGCTGTCGACGCACGCACAGCATACTCGCCGCCAGGTAGCGTCGTCGATCCATCGAGAATCTGCGTCACGACGATGCCGCGTACATCGACGATGTCGATCACCACAGGAACCGTCTCTTGCATGCGGAACGTGATCAGTGCTTCATCACGCACAGGCTGCGGCGCAAGCTGCATCATCGGACGTCCAACGGTAGAATAGCGAACAACGGTCACGTTGCATCGCTCACCAGTAACGAATGGTGCACGTCCACCGGCTGGTACGACATCGAGGAACTGCAGCGAATCCGAGGTGTACCCTTGCGAGGCAACGGTAATGTCGGTCTGCGCGAATTCCGGCACCATCACCACATACCGTACACGTGCGAACGGACCCGAGCGGATGGTATCTGCGCCGCGAACAGCGAACTGAATATCGCCAAGCGCTGGCGTAACAGTCGTCGTCGTTGGTTCGGCGAGGAACGATACATCGAGGAACTTCAAGCTTCGAGGAGCATACGTCAGCGTTACATCGAAGTTGAGTGCATTAAGGAAGTATGTCACTCCGCTATACGTTGCAGAAACGTCCTTGTCGATCATGATCGGAATCTCAATCGTATCTCCGATCGTTGCGCTGATCGAATCTGGCAGGAAGAATGTCCGTGTCGGAGCTAGCGACACATCGAACTCCGGCGCGTATCCGAATCCATACACACGCGACGTGTCGCGCACTTCGCACGGTGTCGAACTGACGCCGGTTACGGCAGAATCAATCGGAAGTTCGGCGCGAGGACAGAAGCGAAGCGTAAGAACAGCGGAGTCGCCCGGTGGGACGAGGCTTCCCATCGTTGGGACCGATCCGACTAATGTGACCGTCGACGGGAGATCGAGCAGCATGTTGACAGCATTCGCCACGTCACCGGTATTGATCACCGTCATCGTGCGATCAACGCACTCAAGAATTCGAACGGAATCGAACTGCGGTTCGTTCTGGATGACGATCTCTGATTTTTGCGCAATGATGGTACCACGATCACCTGTTGCGATCAGCTTATAGAGAATCACATCCTCGGTATCGAAGTTGATACTGTCGATCGTGAGCGGACTGTTTGCACGATTGTTTGCGAGTGTGACGAAGCTCAGTACGGCAAATGGCGACAACGAATCGATACCACAGATGTTCTTCAGCAGAAGATTCTGTCCACCATACACCGATGGAGTTATCGTTCGTGATGGTGTGAACTGCACACCACCCGTTGCCGACGAGCAGGCGTTCGCGAGAAGAGGCGACGTAACATCAAGCAATCGAAGTTGCGTCGAGTCGAAATCAACGCGCATACTAATGTCGACAACCGATGCATCGATCTTGATCGAGCTGTAGATCGGCACGTACAGCGTATCGCACGAGACCATCGTAAATGTGTCGGGCAACACACGGGTTGGATCAAAGCTAAACTTCAACCCGCGGGTTTGTGCAAAGCCCCCTCCACGCACGAGCACCGTCGTATCCCAACCAACGCACGGCTTACTCATCCACATCTTCAGTCGCGCACGATAGTCGCGCGGCGCACGTGGGCGCTGGCGGATATTCAAGATGAGCATATCGCCCGGATTGATCACTTGTGGCCATGTCGTTGGTGCATCAATGAAGAACACGCGTTCGTTCGGCTCAAAGGTTACCGAATCAATCACCACCTGATCCTGTCCGGGATTGAGCGTGTAATCGGGAATACGCACTTCAACGCGCTGAATTGCGGGGCTTACAACATCGACGACGCCATAGGGGAACTGCAGCGATGTAGGCGTCGGACGGAACGTGAGGGAACGCTTACCGATGAGGAAGGTCTCCAGGTTGGCAGACCACTGTGATCCACGTGCACTGATGTTGAGCATGGCCTTGCAATCCAACTGACTCGTTTCAGCAGGAGTGCGCGGACAGAACGAGATGATCACTGTATCGCGTTCACCCGGTGGTATCGTATATGGCACGATACCGTCCGGCGAGAACTTGGAGCGCCAGGTGAAGAACTGTGGTTTTGCTCCGGGAACGCCCAGGCCATCAATCCACAAGCTGTCGACCGTCATATCAAATCGCAGTGAAGCGTTGAGAAGTTCGACACTACGCTCCAAGCACTCGCATGGACGTGCATACCCGAAGTTCACCAGACTCAGCGCGTTCTCCAACTTCAAGATCACACCACGTCCGCTGAGCTTACCAACTCCTTGAATGATACATGGGTCATTCGAATACACCGTGATGTTCGCATCAAATGTCGTTGCGGCATCAGGACGGAATTCAACATCAACACGGATCGAGTCGCGCGGTGCCAGCACCACCGGCAGCGAACGACTCGTGCGGAGAATTGTATAGCCATTACCGATCTTCAAGCTGTCGAGCCGGATTGGCAGAGATGATGTGTTCTCAACGATCAGTGTCGTCTGGCGCGTATCGCCTACTTCCACTGTACCAAATGCTGTAAGCTGCGTCACAAAGATTTTCGGCGTAGCCGACGTGCCGATGAGTTGAACCTGCCACTCGGCGCGATCGACAGAGCGATAGCGGATGTAGGCGCGATCAGCGCGATCGGCGGTAACATCATTCGGACGGTAGTTGGTAACAAACAGCGCCGAGTCGCCACCCGGAATCGTAATCGACTTGTTTACCCACGGCAATGGCGGATCGACGATCGTGAGACGTCCGCCACTCTGATCGACGAACGTGAGCGAATCAATCGTCGCGGCCGTCGAGAGCAAATTGACGATCCATACCGAATCACGACGTTCGGAGCATGCCACAACGTTCTGCGTTTCCATCACGAGAGGTGACGCCCGGAAGGTTTGCAGAATGCCCTTCCCGCGCAGGTCAATACAGTCTACCGTATAACATCGCGTTTCGAACAAGCAGAGTCGATCGATGTACTCAAGGGAATCCGTAGGACGGAAGGTCACGGGAATGATGACAGAATCACCAGGGCGAATCGAACGTCCAGCCCCTGCGAGAAGTGCGAACGACTCACCTCGTTCAACGTAGAGCGCGACGTTGAGTTGATCGAACTTGCTGTTGTTGCGAGCACGCACGTTGATCGTTCTCTGCTGTCCGACGATCACAGTTCCGAAGTCAACGAGTCCACTAATCGACCATTCCACCTTGTTGTCCAGACCACGTCCAGTGACGTAGATCTTACGTTCGATCAGACATCCATCAATACGCGTGCGGATGATGATCGAATCGAACACGACACCCGGTTGCCGAGGCAAGAATCGCACGGCGTTCCCCGGGTATCCCGTCTTGGGATTGAGCACATACGGAAATCGCAATCGATAATGCGTGAAGTCCTGCGGGACGATCACGGTATCAATCTGAATCGCTGTTAACGTAAGATTCTGCCAGACATAGTCACGAGGCGCACTGAGCAGACCCGGACATGTTGGTTCGAAGCGCATGGTGTCGATACGACGTGAACCATCAGGTGTGCGAATTGAAATCACTTCTTGCGATCGTCCCTGTAGCGCAATCCGTATCGGTGTTCGCTGACAAATGTCATCGGAGATCACTTGCATCGTATCGAGGTAATCGGCAGTTGTGTCGCGTACGAAGGAGCGGATCGTCACGGTGACGCATTCACCCGGCGGGATACGCAGCGGGAAGGTTGTGCCCACGACGCGATATCCCTGTGGCTCTCTCGCATTCATGCTCGAGATCGTAATCGTCCGTGGTCGTCCAATCTGATCCGAAGTGTTACAGATGACTACCGTTGAATCGATGTACGTCTTATCAAGGCATCCAACCCAGAGCGAATCATAGAGAACGCGACCACGCGATACGTTAATCTCGGTAAGGCGATTGAGTTCGAACGTGACAACTGTATTTGGAAGACCACAGCGATTGGTTGGGCGTATCTCGAGTGTGTTCTTGAATGTCCCAACGTTCGTACCAAGGTATGTTACTGTTACCGTAACCGTAGAGTCTGGCGTGAAGGTCACGTTCGGTGGAGTAATCTTAAACAGTGATGCTTCCGAACCGGTCATCACCAACGCTGCGCTGCTTCCACACACTGACGTGTCGCGCAATGTCAATGTCCACGTGCGTGTGGTATCACACTTGATATCTTCCTTGATCAGCGTGGGGCTGACCACCAACGTGCGCGGCGCTGTACGGTTCGATGCTTGATTCGAGGCACCGGAGCGGAGCAGACCCGTATGGGCATTGCCTGTGGCGTCGCAGCACTGAACGATATTGTTTGCCGGTTCGTTGCACCGCAGATATGCACGCAGTCCTGATTCGTTGCCATTCAGCGACCGATCCTTCTGGCAGAGCAGTTCTTGTGGTGTGAGCACACGATCCCACACGCGGATCTCATCAACTTGCCCCTTGAGTGTACGATAGAGTTGTTGATTGTCGGCGACGCCATTGCAGGAACCGATAAGCAGAGGCAGATCTCCACGGTCGAGAGGCTTGAGATAGTTGGCTGGGTACGCTGGGTTTGATACCGGACCTGCGGCAAGAACTCCATCAATGTAGAGCGCGACGCTCGTCTGACTTCCGTCGAAGACTGCCGCGATGTGATGCCAACCGTTATAGAGGACCTGAGCCGATGCACGAACGATCGTATTATCGACACTCTTGAGTTCACCCTGGTCGCCATTGACTTCGAATATCAGCTGATCATTCTCGTCGATGTACACGATGAAGACATCATTGAAGTCGGAGTTCGGACCCCACAAACCACCCACAAACTGACGTTGGCCGGCTTGCCGCTCAGCGCGGATCCACATCTCAAATGTCATTGCTGCTTGCCGCGCACGGATCGGATTACGAGCCAGCTCCATGAAGTGCGCATTACGTCCGTTCGTCACGGTAAAGGTCACTGCTGTGCCGATGCACTCCTTGCGGGAGTCGCATGCAGGGGGGAACTGCGCCATTGCAGGGATTGCGACGGCGAGTGAACTCAGAGCAACAAGTGCACAGAGCCAAGAGTGCAGAATACGGTGCATGGACATACCCCCTACGGATAGAATTCGAACCGGTGAAAGATACGACATCACGACCTCTACGTTGCCCCTTTCCATGCTATCTTTCGCCACAAGCATCACCTGATTCTGAAGGACCCTTAATGACACGTTTTGTACTTGTTGTCATCGGATGTGCTCTTGCCACATTCACGGCTCATACTCAGACGCCAAAAGAGATTGGCCTGCGCGTATGGGCTACGGTTGCAGAGAACCCAACACCGTCGATTCGGATACAGTGGTCCGCAGATACCGGTCAGCAAGTGGTGTATATCTGGCGCAAGGCGAAGGATGCGGCCTCGTTCCCATCAACACCGCTCGACTCTGTTGTTGGCAAGGGGGCTACGTGGACCGATGCAAAGGCGAGCGTGGCTACGCCCTATGAGTATCGACTGTTGAGCCTGATGCGCAAGCAATCGGGGGCCACGATCTCCCAGTTCTATGCAACGGGCTACATCCTAAGTGGAATCAAGGTGCCCCCTGTCCGCCGAGACCGTGTGCTACTCCTCGTCGATAGCACGATGTCGGGTCCGCTGAATACTGAACTGGAAACCCTCGTTGATGATCTCGAAGCCGAAGGCTGGACGACCACCACGCGTATCGTTGCGCGGGCCGAGGCATTCGATTCTGCGAAGGTCCAACGTGTCCGAGCTATCATCAAGGATGAAGCACGCAACGGCACACCGGCGCTCGGATCCATCATGCTGATTGGTCGCGTACCTGTGCCCTATGCTGGCAACATCGCTCCCGACGGACACGTGCCTGATCATCAGGGGGCGTGGCCTGCCGACGGGATCTATGGTGACATCGATGGGAACTACACCGACAACATCACAACCATCAACAACACGAGCCGTCCGGTTAATGCGAACGTACCGAAGGACGGCAAGTATGATCAAAGCCAGTTCGCAACAGATGTCGACATCCCGGTGGGACGCGTTGACTTCTTCGACATGCCGGCATTTACCGAGAGCGAGACAGAGCTTCTGCGACGCTACCTCACGAAGAACCATGCGTTTCGGACTGGTGCATGGGATGTGCGGATCGGTGGCGTGATCGACGATAACTTTGGTACGTATGGCGAGGTCTTCGCAGCTGCAGCGTGGCGTGGATTTGGCGGATTTGCCGGTGACACAGCCGTGCGTGCTGGTGATCTCTTTACCGACGCGGCTGGTCCAACGACATGGCTCCTAGCCTATGGCTGCGGTGCTGGTTCGGATGCAAGCGCGAGTGGTGTTGGTACCACAGCAGACTTTGCATCAACGCCTGTGCATGCTGTGTTCAGCTTCTTGTTTGGCAGTTACTTCGGCGATTGGAACACGCGCAACAACATTCTTCGCGCAGCCATCGCTTCACAACCTCGCGTTCTCACAAGCGCATGGTCGGGCCGTCCGCACTGGTACATTCATCACATGGCCCTCGGCGAATCGATCGGATACAGCACGCGTATCTCACAGAACAACCGAACGATTGTTGGCAATCAGCTTGGCAACTATCTCCCCAACATCTTTGTGCAGACGGGTGGCAACGCGATTTCATCGGTCGGCGACCGCCAGATTCATATCGCATTGCTAGGCGATCCAACACTGCGTGCGTGGATGAATCCTATCCCAGCTGTACGGAGTCTGGTATCTCGGATTGAACCAGAGAACGTCAAGGCACTCTCGTGGACGGCTCCCGCTGAGCGCGTTGATGGCTACGATGTGTATCGCAAGGTAGGTGTCAGCGGAACATGGCGTCAGCTCACCGCACGTCCGATTACGTCAACAACATTTGCCGACACACTCAGGTACGACGGCGACGTGCAATACATGGTTCGGTGCTGCACGCTCCGCAGCTCTGCAAGTGGATCGTGGTATGATGCTGGCAAGGGCGAAATCACAGCTCTTACGACAGTCGGCGTTCACGACGAGCGTGGTGTTGCGTCGGCACAACTTGATGTAGCACCAAACCCAGCATCAGCGTGGTGTCGTATCTCCGTCACAACCCCAACGTCCACATCACTGACGATTGAGCTTGTTGATGTGACAGGGACAACGATGTATGTGTCGTCGGAATCAGATGTTGCTCCAGGCACGCACATGCAACGCATTCCCGTGCAGCATCTCGCGTCTGGCTACTACATCGTGCGCGTAACAACGATCAACGGTGTGACGTCGCAGACCTTACAGATTGTTCGTTGAGTCTGCAGAGCGCTTGCTCCAGAACAGATACACTGGAACACCGGTGGCCACGATGATCAAGCCAGGCCAGCTGTAGTTGGGCTTGTAGATCAGCAGGCTCACACAGATGCCGAGTGCGATCACGATGTACAATGCTGGGAGAATCGGATATCCAACGGCCTTGATCGGACGTGGGAGGTCGGGGCGTGTTCTGCGAAGCTTGATGATGCCGATGATCGTAAGCACGTAGAAGATCAGCACTGCGAACACCACATAGTCGAGCAGGTCGCCATAGCGTCCGCTCAGACACAGCACGCTTGCCCATGCAGCCTGCATCCACAGCGAGCGCGATGGCACATCATTCTTGTTCAACGTTGCGGCACTGCGGAAGAACAGCTTATCGCTTGCCATCGCGTAATACGCACGTGCGCCACTGAGGATGAGTCCGTTGTTGCAGCCAAAGGTTGAGATCATGATCAGCACAGCCATGATGCCGGCACCGATCGGACCGAACATCACGTCTGCTGCGGCGGCTCCAACGCGATCATTTGTTGCGTATGCGATGCCGCGCTCTACTGCTGTTGCGCCCGTCTCACTCCCACCAAGAGGAAGCACACAGAGATAGGCAAGATTTGTCAGGATATAGAGTGCAGTCACAAGCAGCACACCACCAACAAGCGCGCGTGGGATTGTGCGCTGTGGGTCCTTCACTTCTGCTGCTGCAAACGTGATGTTATTCCACGCATCACTTGAGAACACCGATCCAACCATCGCAACAGCGATCATCGCTAGCCACGGCATCGATGACGACGGCGCAGGAATCTGTGATGTCGTGATCGATCCAAGATTACCATCGAATGCACCGCTTCCCCATCCAACAAGAAGTCCGGCCAACGCAATGGCCACCACACTAACAATCTTGGTGGTGGTGAAGGTATTCTGGATAAGCTTTCCGAGGTTGACGCCTCGCGCATTTATCGCGGTGAGCAGGAGAATACTGATGATGGCAAACACCTGTGCACCATTGATCGTATGGCCCCACAGACCAAGATCGATCAGCACGTTCTTCTCACTCACACTTGGGAGGAACACTGACGTGTACTTCGCAAAGGCCATCGCCACCGCAGCAATCGTACCGGTTTGAATCACGGTGAACAACGTCCACCCGTAGAGGAATCCAGACATACGTCCGAACGACTCGCGCAGGTACACGTATTGTCCGCCCGCCTGCGGGAACAACCCAGCGAGCTCGCCATACGACAACGCAGCAATGATTGTGAGGAATCCCGTAAGTGCCCACACGAGCAGCACGAGAAGGGGCGATCCAACTTGGCGAGCAATGTCTGCGCTTACAATAAAGATGCCGGACCCAATCATGGATCCGGCAACTAACATTGTCGCGTCAAACAGTCCGAGTGTTCGACGGAAACTCATGCCTTTGCAGCGCGAATCTTAGAATGCTTCTTGCTGTACATCACATAGATCACCTGTCCGATGCCGAGCCACACGAACAGACGTGCAGCATGCATCCAGTCGCTTACGCAGAGCGATACCAGCAGAGCACCGCACGACAGGATGCCGAGGATTGGCACCAATGGTACGAGTGGCGTTTTGAACGGACGCTCACGATTTGGTTCCTTGTAGCGAAGCATTAACACCGCAGCGCACACAACGATAAACGCGAAGAGCGTACCTACCGACGTCATCTCGCCAACTAGCGCAATTGGTGCAAAGCCCGCAAACAGACTCACGACAAAGGCAAACAGGATGTTCGACTTCCACGGCGTCTTGAACTTCGGATGTGTGTCGCTGAAGAGCTTCGGCAGAAGACCGTCTTTAGACATCGTGAAGAACACTCTGGACTGACCAAGCAACATCACGAGGATGACACTTGAATAGCCCGCTAAAATTGCGAGGTTGATTGCTGGTCCTAGCCACGAAATGCCCATCTTCTCAATCGCTACGGCAACTGGGGCAGCTGCACCCTTGAACTCAGTGTAATTGGCAACGCCCGTCATCACCGTCGAAAACAGGACGTAAAGAATCGTACAGATCACAAGTGAACCGAGGATCCCAATCGGCATATCCTTCTGAGGATTCTTCGCTTCTTGCGCAGCAGTTGATACTGCATCGAAACCAATAAAGGCAAAGAACACCATACCGGCTGCCTTCAGGATGCCGCTCCAACCGAAGTGACCGAATGATCCGGTATTCTCTGGGATGAATGGTGTGTAGTTATCGGCATTGATGTAGGCAAAGCCGAGTCCGATAAAGACGATCACTACGGCAACCTTCAGGAACACAACGATAGCGTTCGCACGGGCGGATTCCTGGATGCCGCGAATAAGCAGCAGCGATACAGCAAAGACAATGACGACGGCAGGAAGATTAACTACGCCATAGATGCCCTGTGCGTGCAGCTCGGGTGGCGTTTGCCAATAGGACATCGATAACGACATCGGCAAAGAGATTTTGAAATACGCTAGGAACTTCGCGAGATAGGCCGACCATGAGACGGCCACCGTCGATGCACCTACGGCATATTCGAGGACTAAATCCCAACCAATGATCCATGCAAGCGTCTCACCCAACGTTGCGTACGCATATGTATACGCGCTACCGGCAACCGGGATCATCGCTGCAAACTCTGCGTAACAGAGACCAGCAAATGCGCATCCGATCGCGGCCAGCACAAACGAGAGCGATACTGCTGGACCGGCATGTTCTGCCGCGGCGATACCCGTGAGCGAGAACAGCCCAGCGCCGATGATGGCCCCGATACCCAAGTTGATCAGGTTCATCGGACCAAGCGTACGCTTGAGGTCGGTTGAATGCGCTGCATCGCTCTGCAGCTGTGAAATGTCCTTACGGTACTTCAGCTCGAATGCCATTCGTGGTCCCCACATAGATGATTGAGCTTCAACGTCGCAATATAGTCGCGTTTAGACCTCGTCCACCTGTGTGTTATCAACAGGAGCGTGGCAACAATCGATATGGTATCGTACGCTGATTACTATTCGAAACAAATGCGGATGGTACATTGATTAGGTGTTAACGCCGCGCGGTGATGAACTCGAAATACACTAGGTTTCCCCCATGGTATCGTAGATTCAGCTCATCTAGTAAAAACCCAGTATCGTACAACAGTTGTTATTCAATCAAAGCGAGGTATACATGTGCGCCCTGAGGAGGATACATCACCTGATAGTTATGAGCGTATGCATGTGCTGGGTTGGAAATTTCACCTTGTCAGCACAGTTGAGAGAGCCCGAGCGGATTTTGGCAACGATCCCTTCAGTGGGCGATACGGTGTGGATGTATGCCCACGATCGTGCCAAGTCGGATGATAACAAC
>CAMCXP010000028.1 GCA_945883395.1 Melioribacter roseus P3M-2 | reverse complement strand
TGAACGACAAGTTCGAATGGCACGGTAAGCCCCCGTCGAAGGATCAGGCCGTTGCAGCTCTCGAAGAACTTGCGCAGCAACCATAACCCCAACCAATCTCGACACTACAGACTGAACCTCAATGGAACTTCTCGGATCAAAACCCACACGCTTTGGATTTGGTGACGGCCTTGTTGACCTTGGTGAGCGCCATAGTAACGTGATCGTCCTCGGTGGCGATATCACCGGCTCGGTGATGACGTCCCTGTTCAAGGAAAAATTCCCAGATCGCTTCTTCTCAATCGGTATCGCCGAGCAGAATGCAACGACGATCGCTACCGGTCTTGCGCTGAGCGGTAAGATCCCGTTCTTCGCGTCGTATGGTGCCTTCTGCGCGCTGCGCAATGCCGACCAACTTCGAATCTCGGTTGCCTACAACGAGGCGAACGTCAAGATCGGTGGCGGCCACGCTGGCATTAGCGTTGGACCAGATGGCGCAACGCACCAGGTTCTGGAAGAGGTCGCCTTCCTACGCACACTTCCGCACATGACGATGATCGTTCCGGCTGACTACGAAGAAGCTCGCAAGGCTACCGTTGCTATGGGCGAAATGGTGGGCCCAGCCTACATTCGCTTTGGACGTTCGCCGGTGCCATTGTTCACGACGCCAGATACGCCATTCCAGCTTGGCAAGGCCAATGTGGTGATGGAAGGCAAAGATGTAGCCTTGATCGCGAATGGTGCACTGGTGTGGGAGAGCATTCTTGCCGCGAAGGAACTTGCAAAGAAGGGCATCTCTGCCCGCGTTGTCAATGTTCACACGGTAAAGCCATTCGACGTCGAGACGGTGACGACGGCTGCGCGCGAGTGCGGTTGCATCGTCACGGCTGAAGAACACCAGGTGCATGCAGGCCTCGGCGGTGCAGTGGCAGAAGTCACAGCGAAGAATGCGCCGGTACCGATTGAGTTTGTCGGCGTGAAGGACTCGTTTGGCGGCTCTGGCGAACCAGAAGAACTGATGGTCAAGTTTGGTCTGACGTGGAGGGAAATCTACGCCTCTGCGCTCGTCGCCATGGAACGTCGCGACAAGGGCAGCAGTGGATTCCGGGCCGTCAAGGACGTTCCGGTGTATTCTGCCTGAACTACTTCGAGCTCACCACACCATGATGTCTGCCAACCGTGATCCGCTGCAGATCGAGATACTGGATCCGATCCTTCTGCGTGTTGCGGCACTCGCGCACGAGCGCGGGATCGAGGCATATGTCGTAGGTGGGTATGTGCGTGACTCCGTCATGGGGCGGGCACGCACCGATATCGACATAACGGTCGTTGGCGATCCGCTGGCGTTTGCACGTGCGGTAGCTGAGATATTCCGATCGAAGACCGTAGAGTACGAGCGATTTCGCACGGCGATGGTTCCCGTTGGCGACTACCAGCTGGAATTCGTCGGCACGCGTATGGAGCGTTATTCACCCGAATCGCGCAACCCCGTGGTGGTCGAGGGCACGCTCGAGGACGATCTTCGTCGACGTGATTTTACCGTGAATGCGATGGCCGCATCACTGCGCGAGAACGACCTCGGCACGGTTGTCGATCTCTTCGGTGGTGTTGATGATCTGCAGCTTCAGCTGCTGCGCACGCCTCTTGACCCAGCTGTCACGATGAGCGACGACCCCTTGCGCATGATGCGCGCGGCACGGTTTGCGGCTCAGCTTGGATTTCGTGTTGATGATCACGTACGCGCTGCTGTGCAACGCATGGCCGAACGCATTTGTATCATTTCGCAAGAGCGCATCACGGATGAGTTCTTGAAGATCCTCGCTGCGCCAAAGCCGAGTGTCGGACTTGTCTTTCTGTATGAAACGGGGCTCATGGAGCACGTGTTCCCTGAGGTTCACAACCTCGCTGGTGTCGACTTGGTGCAGGCTGGTGCGCGTGAATTCCGCCACAAGGATGTGTTCTACCACACGGTGCAGGTGGTCGACAATGTCGCGGCAATGAGTAACGACCTCTGGCTACGTTTTGCCACACTCATGCATGACGTTGCCAAGCCACGAACGAAGCGCTTCATCGACGGACAGGGCTGGACGTTTCATGGTCATGAAGAAGTTGGCGCACGTTGGCAGGAGAAGATATTCCGTCGCTTGAAACTTCCGATGCAGCATCTTTCCTACGTGCAGACGCTCGTGCGCCTGCACCAACGTCCGATGATGCTCGTTGATGAAGGTGTTACGGATTCAGCGATCCGCAGGCTTGCTGTGCAAGCGGGTGATGCTATCGCCGATCTGTTCACGCTCTGCCGTGCAGACATTACAACGCGCAACGAGCAACGCGCGACGAAGTATCTGCGCAATTACGCTATTGTCGAGGCGAAGGTTGAAGATGTACGCGAGCGCGACCAATTGCGTGCATTCCAGAGTCCGATCCGCGGCGAAGAAATCATGCAGATCACAGGGATGGGTCCATGCCGTGCCGTTGGCTACATGAAGTGGATGCTCGAAGAGGCTATCCTCGATGGCATCATCATGAACGATGCCGAGCAAGCACGTACATATCTCGTGGAGCATCTCGAGCAGTGGAAGATCGACGGCGAAACGGCGCAGTTTTCTCGACGAGGATAGTGGGGGGTACATGGTAGAATCTCGCGACAACATCTTGCCCTACGCAGGCGTTATGCCTACGGTTCACGACAGTGTGTTTGTTGCCCGCGGCGCTGTGATCGTGGGCGATGTGCAGATCGGCAAGGACTCAACGGTGTGGTTTAATGTGGTGATGCGCGGCGATGTTCACCAGATCCGCATCGGTGAGCGAACCAATGTGCAGGATCTCGCGATGCTACATGTAACGATTAACAAGCACCCATTGCAGATCGGCAATGGCGTCACGATCGGACATCATGCCATGCTGCATGGGTGCACGATTGATGATTACGCACTGATCGGCATGAATGCAACGATCCTCGATGGGGCACATGTTGAACACCACGCAATGGTTGCGGCAGGGTCTGTTGTGCGACCAGGATTCCGTGTGCCAAGCCGCACACTCGTTGCAGGAGTGCCAGCCAAGGTTGTGCGTGAGTTGACCGACGATGAGGTCGCATTCCTCGAGCAAAGCGCTCAGAATTATATCGACTACGCGGCGTCGTACCGAACGAATACCAATGTGAGACTACAGAAATGACATCTTCATCATCACGCACATCATCGACGCTGACGAGTGCACTTGTTACGATCCTTGTCTCAACATCGATCTGTGTGATTCTCGTGGTTGTTGCTGCGATTTGGACCGGTGAGATGCTGTACTTGGTTGCAGCAGCCCTGTTTGCAATCAGCGGTGGTGCCGGTGTGTGGGTTGTGCGTCGCCTCCGTGCGACCATCACCAAGTAAGTCCGATGTCAATGCACGACATTCTCCCTGCCCTCCGCGTAGACATCCAGTTGTCGGTACATACCGAGGATGGCGAGCAATTCCTCGTGTTGTCCGACCCATTTAGCATTGCCGACGGACCCATCATGGTCAATGTCGACATGTTGGATCTGCTCCAGGCGTGTGACGGGGAGACGACCTATCTCGACCTTGCGCAGGCATCATCTGTCGACCCCGACGGCGCTGAGATCATGCGTATTCGAGCCTTTATTCAGGAACTCTCGTCGCTCGGCTATCTCGAGGGAGATGGATTTGTTGCACGTCAGATCGCCATTGAAGCCGAATGGGATTCCCGTGCGGAGCGCCCAACCGTGTGTGCGGGCACGACGTATCCCGCCGACCCAGCCGAAGCAGCGGAGTTCTTTTCTACGGTGCTCGGCCTCCCGTCGGGCTCCTCCCACAACGTCGGTAGCGACACCCACGACTACCCACGCGCCGTCCTTGTGCCGCACATCGACTATCGTGTTGCGCCGCACATGTATGCTCCAGGCTTCCTGCCGCTGGCGAACCATCCCGCCGAGCTGGTGATCGCAATCGGAACATCCCACTACTGGCATGACGATGCCTTCATTCTCACCGCGAAGCACTACCAGACCCCCTTCGGAACCGTGCAGACCGACATGAACCTCGTGGATATGCTTCGGCAAACGCTACCCGGCGTAGCGCCGACTGACGTAGCGCACCGTCCCGAGCATTCGCTCGAACTCCACCTCACAGCACTCAAGCATCTCTGGGGCGATAAGCCCTTCCGCGTGGTTCCCATCTTGGTGACCATGGCTGCGTGCCAGACACCCGAGACGCTGCAGCGTGCCGTCGACGCACTCCGCGCGGCCGTAGCGTCCAGCGGAGCGTCTACCGTGTGGTGTATCTCCGGCGATCTTGCGCATGTCGGACGGAAGTTCGGCGACGCCGAGCCGGCCGCAATGCTCATCGATAGCGTGCGCGCGGCAGATGCCGCAGTGCTGCGCCACCTTGAACAGGCCGATGTGCGCGGGTACGATGCCGAAATCAGCGCGACTGACCACCAGTTCCGCATCTGTGGCTATGCGCCTACGGTCGTTGCATTACATGCACTTACGCCCGCGCGGGGGACCGTTGCCGCATACGACGTCTGGCACGAAACCGAAACCGCCAGCGCCGTCAGTTTCGCCTCTGTGGTCTTTCACGACTGACCTTTTTCTCTACGAATCGCTGCATCCGTTTGGTGAAGTCACCCCACTCCCGTATGTTTGCAAGCTCTAATAAATCCAATGTGACGAAGGAGCCCCTTCCCGGGGTAATGACCATGAATCAGCACGGAAACATCACCAAGTCGATTCGCGAGCAAGATGTGCAGCGCGAATGGTGGGTAGTAGACGCCGACGGCCTCACAGTTGGCCGCCTTGCGACACAACTCGCAACACTCCTGCGTGGCAAGCATAAGCCACTCTTCACACCGCACGTTGACTGTGGCGACTTCGTCGTCGTGATCAACGCTGACAAGGTAGTGATGGAAGGCAAGCGTGCCGAGCAGAAGGAATACTTCCACAACACTGGATATCCGGGTGGCGGTCGCATGCGCTCGTTCACAAAGCTCATGCAATCGAGGCCTGAGGAAGTCGTGGAGCTTGCCGTTAAGGGCATGCTTCCAAAAAACACTCTTGGTCGCCTGATGGTGAAGAAGCTCAAGGTCTATGCTGGTGGCGCGCATCCACATGCAGCGCAGCAGCCAAAGGCGTATGAGTTGCCATACAAGCACCTCGGAATCAAGGGATAACGGAGAGAATATGAAGACGTACGCAGGAACAGGTCGCCGCAAGACGAGCGTTGCTCAAATCCGCCTCATAAGCGGAACGGGAAACGTGCTTGTAAATCGCCAACCAATCGAAGACTATTTCACGGTGGAAACATACCGTCGTGATGCGCTTCTTCCGCTTGAGCTCACAAAGACGAACGGTCAGTTCGATGTGTTTGTGACTGTTCGCGGCGGTGGTAAGAGCGGGCAGGCAGGGGCGGTTCGCCTCGGCGTGGCGCGTGCCCTGGTGGTTTACAACGAAGAGCTCCGCAGCGCACTTCGTCCGGCAGGTGTACTTACGCGCGACCCACGTATGGTTGAGCGCAAGAAGTACGGTCAGAAGAAGGCCCGTAAGCGCTTCCAGTTCTCGAAGCGATAAACGAAGCAATTACACACATGTGTGGGAATTCCACCGGTGGAGCCTGGCTATGCTGGGTCCGGTGGTTCGAACCATGCAGAGGTTTCATCCACAATACAATTTGAGGTTACTATGCCAGCAGTTACCGTTGAGGCACTGCTCGAGTCCGGAGCACACTTCGGACACCTTACGCGTCGTTGGAATCCAAAGATGCGCCCATTCATCTTTATGGAGCGCAACGGAATCCACATTATCGATCTGCGCAAGACGCAGATCTTGATTGACATCGCCCGTGATGCTGCACATGATGTAGCGTCGCAGGGTCGCGGTGTACTCTTCGTTGGGACGAAGAATCAAGCAAAAAATGCCGTTGAGAACGAAGCCAAGCGCTCACACTCGAACTACGTTTCAGAGCGTTGGCTTGGTGGCATGCTTACGAACTTCACAACGATCCGCAAGTCGATCAAGCGACTATCAACGATCGACAAGATGGAGATTGATGGCACGTTCGAAAAGATCACCAAGAAGGAACGCCTGATGCTTGGTCGCGAGCGTGATCGTCTGCGCAAGGTGTTCGGTGGTATTGAGGACATGACACGCATCCCGGGATTGATTGTCGTTGTCGACATCAAGAAGGAGCACCTCGCGATCAAGGAAGCGAAGATCCTCGGCATCCCAGTGATCGGTATCGTTGATACGAACAGCGATCCAGGTGAAGTTGATTTCCCGATCCCAGCCAATGATGACTCGATCAAGTCTGTTGACCTGATCACAAAGATCCTCGCCGACGCCATTGCAGAAGGTCGCGAGATCGCTCGCGTCAAGACAGCGGAATTCGCCGCAGCCGGCGAAGCAGCTGGTAAGGAAGGCGAATCGGAGGACTCAAAAGTCCGTCGTCAGCTTCGCACACGCAAGGGCCCAGGTAGTGGCCAAGGCGCTGAGTAATCTCCCTCACTGAACACATCACTTGGATCATCCATCATGATTAGTGCACAAACCGTAAAAGAACTCCGCGAGAAGACTGGTGCTGGCATGGCCGATTGCAAGAAGGCTCTTGAAGAAGCTGGTGGAGACATGCAGGGAGCCATTGAGTGGCTTCGCAAGCGTGGTGCTGCGTCGGTTGCCAAACGTGCCGACCGCGATGCAAACGAAGGCACAGTCATCGTCAAGACATCGGCCGACGGCAAGACGGCAGCCATCGTTGAAGTGAACTGCGAAACAGACTTTGTTGCGCGCAATGAAGAGTTCGTTGCATTCGCTAATGCGATCTGTGACGTCATCGCTTCGAAGGCAATTGCATCGGAAGATGAACTCTGGGCAACCGAAGTTGGAGGCAAGTCACTTGCAAACCTTCGCGATGAGATCCTCGCGAAGTTCAGTGAGAAGATTGGCCTTCGCCGCTGGGAGCGCATCACGACCAACGGACACATCACAGAGTACACGCACGCGGGCAACCGTCTTGGTGTGCTTGTTGAGTTCGATGCACCGGTAACATCAGATGCAGCGAAGCCTATGACGCGCGACGTTGCTATGCAGGTTGCTGCAATGCAGCCAATGTTCGTCGACCGTTCAAAGGTTGACGAAACAACGCTCGCAAAGGAGCTCGAAATCTACAAGCAAGCTGCGATTGAAGAAGGCAAAAAGGAAGACATCGCTGAGCGCATTGCACAAGGCAAGCTTGGTAAGTTCTACGAAGAGCAAGTGCTCATCGAGCAGACCTTTGTGAAAGACCCAAGCAAGAAGATTTCTGACGTTGTTGCTGAGATCGGCAAGATCAATGGCAATGACGTCAAGGTCGTGAACTTCATTCGCTTCAACCTCGGCGATAAGATCTAAGTTTCGTTCCAACACATCGAGAGCGTGCCATGCCTGCTCCTCTGTACAAGCGCGTCCTGCTCAAACTCAGCGGTGAATCGCTGATGGGAGATCAACAGTATGGTATTGATCCCCAAGCGCTGCGTGCGTTTGCTGAAGACGTCAAGGAAGCCTACGACCTTGGCGTTGAGATGGGTATCGTATTCGGTGGTGGCAACATCTACCGTGGTATGCAGGCTGAGTCGATGGGCATCGACAAGGTGTCTGGCGACCACATGGGCATGCTGGCTACGGTGATCAACTGTCTCGCATTTCAGAATGCGCTCGAGCTGCTCGGTGTTCCGACGCGACTCCAGACTGCCATTCACATGGAGCAGATTGCTGAGGGATTCATACGACGTCGTGCAATGCGCCACCTTGAAAAGGGGCGCATTGTTGTTTTTGGTGCAGGCACCGGAAACCCATACTTCACAACCGATACGGCGGCAGTGCTTCGCGCTGTTGAGATTGAAGCCGACGTTGTGATCAAGGGCACGCGTGTTGATGGCGTGTACGACAAGGATCCCGAAAAGTATAATGACGCACGGCGATTCGAGACGATCTCCTACAAGGAGACGCTTGATCGCAACCTGCGTGTGATGGACATGACGGCCATTACGATGGCTCAGGAAAACAACAAACCGATATTGGTCTTCAACATGAATGTGCGCGGTAATCTCCGTCGCTTACTTCTTGGCGAGCCAGTTGCAACGATTGTGAAGGAGTAAGCCATGCCAGTCGCACTTATCGTCAATGATTCCGCGCAGCTCATGCGCAAAGCAGTAGAGCACGTGCAACAGCAGCTCGCAAAGGTCCGCACGGGCCGTGCATCGGCATCGATGCTGGACGCAGTGAAGGTCGAATACTACGGCGAGCCAACGCCCCTTGCACAGGTGGGTAGCGTTTCCGTACCGGATGCGCGCAGCATCATGATCCAACCGTGGGATCGTACCGCGCTGCAGAATATCGAGAAGGCCATTCTTGCTGCAAATCTGGGCATCACGCCGCAGAACGACGGACAGGTGATTCGCATCAGCGTTCCACCGCTCACGGAAGAGCGTCGCAAGGATATTGTGAAGCAATGCAAGAAGATGGCCGAAGAGGGCAAGCTTGCGGTGCGCAACATCCGTCGCGATGCGAACGAAGAATTGAAAATGGCAGAGAAGACCGAGCACTTCTCCGAAGATGAACGCAAGCGTGGCGAAGATGATGTGCAGAAGAATACCGACAAGTACGTCGCCGAGATCGACAAGATCCTCGCTGCGAAAGAAGTCGAAGTGATGGAAGAATAACCATCGGAGCCACCGTGAAGTCCGCCGTCCTCATTGCGCTAGTTGTTACAACATTGTGTGCCCGTGCTGACGATGGTGTGCGCTTCACAACCATTACGACGTGGCAACAGGCGCTCGATCGTGCAAAGGCTGAACAAAAGCCGATTTTCCTTGATGCCTATACGGACTGGTGCGGCTGGTGCAAGGTGATGGATCGCGAGACCTTCTCGGATTCAGCTGTTGCCGCCGTGATGAATGCGTCCTTTGTGAACGTCAAGATGGAAATGGAAACGGGCCAGGGGATCGACGTAGCGATGAAGTATCGCATCAGTGGATTCCCAACGTTCGTGGTGTTCACACCAGATGGTCTGCCGACATACAGAACAACCGGATTCCGAGCACCCTCGGACTGGTTGCCGATGCTCGACGCGATGCGCAACCCGTCGCGTGCACTCAAGCAAGCGGGCGTGACGCCTGCATTGAAGCTTCCGTTCCCAGCATGGCATCGCCCTGCCTTCGAAAAGGGCAAGGCTCGCACACAACCAGATGCGACAACAGTGCAAGCGTGGTTTGATGCGTACGAGAACAAGTACGACGAAGTCGCCTTCGGTGTGATCCTCAAGCATCGTCTGCGTCCAGACCAGATTGACTGGGTGCTCGAGCGCGAGCAAGCGTACCGTCGCCTCTACGATTCAGAAGTTGATGAAGTGCTTCAGGATAAGGGGCAACTGGTGTTCAAGACAGCAGTCGAAACAAAGGACACATCACTCCTCGGTAAGGTTGTCGACTTCTTCCGTCCTGCGAAGGATGAAACAGTGCAGCTCAAGGAGCGCTTTGAAGCCATGTACTATGCGCAGACGAAGGACTGGTCAGGACTTGGCACGCAGCTTCAATCGATGAGCAACGAACTCGGTGCTTCTGCATCATCGATGGTGAACGAGTTTGCATGGCAGATGTACGAATCCTGCGACGATGAGCGTGCTCTTCGCGCAGCCGCCTCGGCGATGAAGTCGATTGCCACACGTGATGATGCCGACTGGGCACATATTGATACGTATGCGGCGTTGCTGTTCAAGAGTGGACAATACGCTGAGGCCGAAGCACAGGCCAAGCGTGCAATAGCACGTGGTACTACCGCCGGAGCAGATGTAGGTGAAACGAAGCAATTGCTCGAGCGCATCTGCACGGCTGCATCCGGCACGAAGCAATCAAAATGAGTCAGCGAGCTGTTGTACTCCTCTCGGGAGGAATGGATAGCTGTGTGACACTCGCTCAAGCAATCGAGGATGGTTCGCACGTGCATGCATTGCATGTGAACTACGGACAGCGCACGCAGGATCGCGAGCTCCGCGCGTTTCATGACATCTGTGATCACTACTCCGTCGAACAGCGGCTCGTTGTAGACATCTCGCACCTTGCTGCCATCGGTGGAAGCAGTTTGACCGATGCGACAATGTCGGTAGCAGAAGCCAATCTCGACACGCAGCACATCCCAACATCGTACGTGCCGTTCCGCAACGCCAACATCCTCGCCATTGCAGCCAGTTGGGCAGAGGTGCTCGAGGCATCATCGATCTACATCGGCGCTGTTGAGGAAGATGGCAGTGGGTATCCGGATTGCCGTGCAGCATTCTTCGCAGCATTTGAAGACGTTGTCGCGCTCGGCACCAAGCCGGGCGAGCGTGTGCGCATTGTAACGCCCCTTATCAACCTCACCAAGCAGCGCATCGTTGAAGAGGGTCTGCGGCTGCACGCCCCGTTGCACCTCACATGGTCCTGCTATCAGGGCCAAGATCTCGCATGCGGAACCTGCGACTCATGCGCCCTGCGTCTGCGCGGGTTTGCCCAGGCTGGCGTCGAAGATCCCATCCCCTACGCAGTACGTCCGTCGTACATGTAGGTGTGGAAATTTCCGTATGTTTGTGGTTCTGTAAGAACGCTGTCGGACGGTGATACCCCGCCGGCAGATATCCATCTCTAATGTAGCCCCGATTCGTCGGGAGCGAGGTACCACATGAAGTACAATGGCCCCAAAGTAAAGCTGAGCCGCAAGGTTGGTTTCAGCATGACGCCGAAGGCACGCAAGTACATGGACCGCAAGCCAGCCCCCCCGGGGCAGCACGGTGCGGCCAAGAAGCGTGCGAAACTCTCTGACTACGCGAAGCAGTTGCTCGAAAAGCAGCGGTTGCGTTTGCAGTACAACCTGCACGAACGTCAAATGACGAACTACATCAAGAAAGCCGCACGTATCCAGGGCAACAAGGTAGACATCCTTGTGCAGCTTCTCGAGCAGCGTTTTGATTCGCTCGTGTTTCGCGCTGGTTTGGCTCGTTCGATCTATGCAGCACGTCAGTATGTACGCCACGGCCATATGCTGATTAATGGCAAGAAGGTCGACATGCCGGCATACGCTGTGCAGCCGAACGACGTGATCACGGTAAAGGAAAAAAGCCGCAAACTCGAGGCAATTCAAGAAGCAATCCGCTCGACTGCGCCGCCTCCCTATCTCGACATGAACAAAGCAGAATACAGTGTCAAGTTCCTCTACCTGCCGCCGCGGGAAGAAGTACCAGTTGTCTGCGAAGTCCCACTCGTTATTGAGTACTACTCGCGATAACCCACACTACGCAAGCAAACAAGAAACCCGATGTACAGCAGTGTGCCTCGGGTTTTTTCTTTGTGGTAAATTCTGGTCATGGAGCACACAACAACAGACGCTCGATGCATCGGTGCCCTTGATATTGGTGGTACATCAATCAAGTACGGCGTGGTAACTGAGCACGGCAATGTTCTCTGGGAACAAAGTACGCCTACAAAGGCAGCAGAAGGACGTGACGCAGTGGTCGCACGATGCTGCGACGTGGTGCGCATAATTCTTGAGCGATCGCCCGACGTGGTTGCGATCGGCGTCGGCGTACCGGGTGTGGTTGATCCGGTCACAAAGCTTGTGCAGGCACCACCAAACCTTCCCGGGTGGGACAGCGTGGATCTACGCGGGGCGCTCCAGCGTGTGACGTTGCTGCCCATCGACATCGAGAACGACGCGAATGCCGCTGCGTTAGGTGAAGCTCTGATGGGTGCGGGCATCGATCATCCGAACTTCCTCTATGCAACGCTCGGCACCGGTATTGGTGGGGGAGTGATCGTCAACCACGCACTGTATCGTGGAGCATATGGCGACGCAGGCGAGATCGGACATATCATCATGAATGCATGGGATCCAGAAGATGCACGCCCCTTCCGCACAGGAGTGCTTGAGGAGTACGCTGGTATCGCTGGTATCGTTGCCATGGCCCAGCGCGAGGGCGAAGAGATTGAAAATGTGAGTCGTATTCGCAACGATGCCGTGCTGCGAGAAGCAGGCAGAATCATCGGACTTGGTATGTGTTCTGCACTAGCAGTCCTGGGTATGCGTGTTGTTGTGATCGGCGGCGGGGTAGCGCAGGCACCCTTTATGATAGACACCATACGCGCCACAATCAAGCATCGGGCAATCCCAACAATTGCCGCATCCGTGGAGGTCCTTCCAGCTAAGTATGGCTCGCAGGCCGGACTGATCGGAGCGGCCGCCGTCGGCAAGGCTGTACTCGGTTCGTGATGTCGTACTTTTGCACTTTCTATTCCACGTTTCGCTAGGGCCCATGCAGAATACTAACCGATCACTGCACTATGCGTTCGCATCGATCGCATTCCTTGTTGCGCTCATCACGTTCCTGCTCACAGTGCAGCCAACTGTTCCGTTCTGGGACTGTGGCGAGTTCACTGCTGCGGCAGTTCAGCAACAAGTTCCGCACCCACCGGGAGCACCACTCTTCCTGATGCTTGGCAAGGTGTTCCACCTTCTGCCATTTGGCGATCCAGGGTGGCGCGTCAACCTCGTATCTGTCGTCGCCAGTGCACTTACGGTGCTGTTGTTGTACTTGATCACCGTCCGCGTGATCCGCAACTTCTTCACGGAAGATCTTGGTGATCTCAAGAACGCCCTGCTCGTGTATGGTTCTGCCTTCGTTGCAGCACTCTCGTATACCTTTACCGACACGTTCTGGTTCAACGCCGTTGAGTCTGAAGTGTACGCTGCGTCGTCGCTCTTCGTGGCCATCATCGTGCATTTGATGATGGTGTGGAATGAAAAGGCCGATGAAGAGGGAAGCGAGAAGTACCTGCTGCTGATCGCCTACATGATCGGCTTGTCTATCGGTGTGCACTTGCTTTCGATCCTTACGATCTTCTCGCTCGTGCTGCTGATCTATCTCCGCAAGTATCCATTCAAGACGAGCACGTTGCTGATGACCATTGGCATCGGACTTGTGACGTTCTACGTGGTGTACACGCTGGTGATCATGAAGCTGCCAGCGCTGTTTGCGGGCAATTTCCCATTCAAGAATGATGCACGTGAATTCCTCGTTGAAGGCAATGGCCTGTTCTCCCTGATTGGTATTGGCCTGTTGCTGTTGACTGGGTATGGCGTGTACTATGGCAAGAAGAAAAACCACGGCGTATTGTCGCTCGTCGCGTCATCAATCTTGCTGATTGTTCTCGGCTATTCGACGTACGGACACATTCTTGTGCGTGCGAATTCGAATCCGCCGATGAATGAGAACAAGCCAGAAAACTTCTCAAAGCTCGTTAGCTACCTCGGACGCGAACAATACGGTGAAGCGCCATCATGGCCGCGTCGCTATCAGTCGGAGCAACGCTTCGTGAATAACTACCTCAAGTATGGTGCATGGCAACGTTCACCGGTGAAGGCAGTTACGCGTAAGGACGGCGCTCGTATGCAGATGCCGGACTTCGGCAATTGGAAGACCGACGGCAAGTCGCGCTACAATGGTGCAGAGTTTGCCTACATGTGGGAGTATCAGATCGACCACATGTACATCCGCTACTTCCTCTGGAACTTCATGGGGCGCGTCAGCGACGTCCAGGATGCACCGGCATATTCGCCGTTTACCGACGCGAAAACAGTTGACGTATACAACCATAAGAACGGCTTCAGTGATCACTTCCCGATCAACTACTGGGCGATTCCACTCATCCTTGGTTTGATCGGACTTGTTCTGCACTTCTCGCGCGATAAGAAGATGGCAACCATCTACCTGATCCTCTTCCTGATGACAGGCGTGTTGGCGGCAGTTCAACAGAATCAGCAGAATCCTCAGCCTCGTGAGCGCGACTACTTCTACGTAGCATCATTCATGGTGTATGCGATCTGGGTGGGGCTCGGTGCGTTTGCAATTCTTGAACGCCTTAAGAACAACGTAGCTGCTGTTGGTGCGGGACTCGTGGCGTTGCTCGTTGCGTCGCCGTTGAATCTCGCCACGCAGAACTGGTTTACGCACTCACGTGCGGGTAACTACCTCGCATTCGACTACGCATACAACATCCTGCAGTCGCTTGAACAGGATGCCATTGTGTTCACCAATGGTGATAACGACACATTCCCTGTGTGGTACTTACAGGACGTTGCAGGTGTACGTCAGGATGTCCGTGTTGTGAACCTCTCGCTCGGTCAGACGCTTTGGTACATCGAGCAGCTCAAGAATCGTGAGCCACACGGCGCGAAGAAGATTCCGCTCAGCTTCACCGACAAGCAATTGCTTGTCTCGGAGGAAGATCCAAACGCACTCACCTATGAGTTCGGTCCGGGCAGCATGATCGAGATCCCTGTCGACCGAGCAACGCTCGCCAAGTACACACGTGATTCATCGGTTATTGCGAGTGGTATGTTCAAGTGGTACTTCACAGGTGGTTCCGGACGTCAAGGTGCCAATGGTGTGCCGGAGTACTTCATTGGTGTACAGCATAAGCTTGTGCGCGACATCCTCGTGCAGACCAAGTTCCAGCGTCCGGTGTATTTCTGCACATCGATTGGCGATCCATCCTATGCAGACGAATTCGTAGGTCTTGGTCCATCGCAGAGCAATCCTTCAGCGCCGAACTATCTCCGTCTTGAAGGTATGGCATACCGCGTATGTCCGGCTCCACAACCAGCAAACAATGTTGACGATGCCTTCATGTACGACATGCTCATGAAGCCGCTTGCGTTTGAAGAGCAGTACACATCGCAGCACTTCGGCCTGAAGTTCCGCAACCTGAACAACAACAGCGTGTACTTCGATGATGTGCATCGTGGCTACATCATGAACTACCGCAACGTGTTCTACAAGTACGTTCGCTATCTGCTGACAACCAAGAACGATCCAGCACGTGCGGGTAAGGTTCTGAAGCAGATGAACGATCTTATCTCGCTCGACCTCTTCCCATTGTCGGCTGACTTCGAATTGGAAATCGGACGCTTGTTTGAGCTCTGCGGCATGCCTGCAGAGGCAGAACAGATGGGCACGCGTGCGCTTGCTAGCGCACAGGAGATCCTCAAGAGCAAGGAGATCCGCGAGCGTGAGCGCATCAACGACGATGGCGCACAAGCAGAGTTGTTGCTTGCTGAGTCGGCGTCGCTTGCTGGCAATTACGCAATTGCGAAGTCGACGTACCAGCAGATTGCATCGCGCACGCGTGGTGTTGATCCGCTGCTCAGCTACAAGATTGACGAGCTTGATGTGTTGAAGCTCATGCGCGCGAAGAACCTCAACGGTGCACTTGCGGCAGCCGAAGCATTGCGTGCGAAGTATCCAATCACGGCACCAGACCGTCGCTCGCAAGAAGCAGCAATGGAACTCGAACAGCGCATCGGTGAGCTTCAGAAGCGTCTTGGCCGTACCCCACAGTCAGCACTCTCGATGACACCGTGATCGAGCTCTCTCTTATGACGATGACACTCACGATCGTGATCGCCACTGTGGCGGTCACGATCGTTGCATTTCGCAACCACCGTGTCTTTGCTGCATTGATGATGGACATCGAAGCAGTGTTGGGAGCAAGGGGCGAGTGGTGGCGCATGCTCACGAGCGGTTTGATTCACGCCGACTATCCGCACCTGATGATGAACATGCTCTCGTTGCTGCTCTTCGGACGTTGGATAGAGCACGCGATGGAGTCGTGGCGGTTTGGATTGATCTACATCTTCGGCATCGTGATTGGCTCGTTTGCATCCGTGATCGTACATCGTCGCAATCCATCGTATCGCGCAGTAGGCGCATCGGGTGGTGTAACGGCTGTGGTGGGCGCGGCAACGATGCTTGCACCGGATGCGATGATGGCGGTGTTCCCGCTGCCGATACCAATGCCGGCATGGGTTGTTGGTTGTGCGTTTGTGGTGTTCTCCATTGTGGGTTCACGATGGGGCGGTGACAACATCGGACACGAGGCGCACCTCGGTGGGACGTTCGCAGGGATCACGCTCACGGCGGCGTTCTTCCCTGAGCTCATTCCGTATCACTGGCCATACATCGCTGCGATGTTCGCCAGCGGTGCAGCTGCGACGATCATTTCCCGACGGATGCTCCGTGGCGGAGGGTGGCAGCGCTGATGAAGGAGCTCGTGACGCTCATGCGCACGCGACGCACGCGTGAACCATGGGAGCGCAATCTCGTTGTCATATGGATCGCGCAGTTTATCGCGATGATTGGCATGAGTGCCTGCATACCCTTCCTGCCACTGTATGTGCGCGAGCTCGGCGTCGCTGCTGAGCACGCCGCAATGTGGAGTGGCATTATCGCAGCGGCACCCTTTGTGCTGTCGTCGCTTCTCACGCCTGTCTGGGGTGCACTTGGCGACCGCTACGGACAGAAGACGATGGTCATGCGCGCGATTCTCGGACTTGGCATTGCCATGACCTTGATGGGGTTTGCCCCGAACATCTGGTGGTTGCTCGGATTGCGCATTTTTCAAGGGGCTGCTAGCGGATTCATTGCGGCGAGCAATGCCTTCGTCAGCACACAGACGCCCATCGAGAAGACCGGTGTTGCGCTTGGTACGATTCAAACATCGATCAGCGCAGGTAATATCATAGGTCCGCTCATTGGTGGCGTGATCAGCGACATCATAGGATTTCGGTCCGTCTTCTTCTTCGTCGGCATCATGTGTCTGTCGAGTCTGTACATCATCTGGAAGCACCTTACAGAACAAAAGCAGGCAGAGCGTCGTGCAGCGACGCGCGTACGGGGCAACATCGCGCTCGTGTTGCAGTCGCCGCAATTGCGCGTGCTGCTTGTGATGATTCTTTTGTCGCAGATCGCGCTCGTGCTTCCATCGCCCATCTTTCCGTACTACCTCGAGGAGCTTGGTGCGCCGCGTGCACTCCTCTCTACGCTTTCGGGTGTGGTCGTAAGTATGGTTGGCGTAACCACCATCATCAGCGCGCCATGGTGGGGGAAACGCGGAGACTACCGTGGGTTTGGTCCGACGATACTTGTTGCTGGCAGTATTATCTGCGCTGGCATGCTTATCCAATCGATCATACCATCCTACGGATGGCTCATCCCATTGCGTGCATGTATTGGTCTCGCATCTGGTGCGATGTTGCCCATGATGTACAGCGAGCTCACGAAGAACGCACCTACTGGGAGTACGGGTGGGATCATGGGGCTTGCAAGTAGTGCTGCATTGATCGGCAATCTTCTTGGCCCCTTGGCGTGTAGCATGATTGCATCGTCGATCGAATTGGAGTGGATTTTTGTAACATCGTCTGCCATCATGGCATCTGTCATCTGGTCGAGCCGCGCAGTTACGTGGTCGCAACCACGCACGCAACCTCACACACAACCTCACACATAACATCACACAATACCAAGGTCAGTTCTATGCGCTCAGTTGTTTCCGTGCTCTGTTTGCTTCTTGTTAGTGGGTTCCTTCATGCTGAGCCAACGGGATATCCCGGTCGGACATCAACAACCTCATTCGGGTGTGGTGGATGTCATGGTGGTTCAGCAAGCAACCGTACAACCGTTACGCTCGAAGGATCGAAGATGAAGCTTGCTCCCGGTGAAGTGGGTACGTTCACCGTGGTGGTTGCGCATGCAACGTATCCAGGTGCGGGTGTTGGTGTTGCGGTACGTACGAGCGAGACAGGCGCAACCAATGCTGGCACGCTTGCCGTAACGGCTGGCACAGGACTTCGCGTTCGCAATGGCGAGATCACGCACTCGTCAGCACGACAGCTCACGGGCGGATCTGTGCGATTCACATTCACATGGACTGCGCCTACGACTCCCGGCACGTACTACATCCAAGCTATTGGCAACGCAGTCAACGGCAACGGACGTGATGACGGCAATGACAACTGGGCCTTCATGCAGCCGCAGGCAATCACGGTTGAACCATCAACCAGCGTTGACGAAGAAGCAACGCTCCCACTTGCGGTGTTCCCAAACCCACTTCGTGGTGACGCATCGTTATACCTCGGCGCTGATATCAGCGGTATGATGCGCGTCCAACTTGTCAGCACAGCCGGCACGGTGGTCGTCGATGAAGACATGAACGTTGAACGCGGACAGCTTCCACGCTCGCTGGCGACGCTGCCACGCGGCGTGTACGCCATCATCACATCGAACGGCACTCTTGTGCGTCGCGGTCGGGTGGTGATCGAGTAACGCGTCGATCGTAGCCTCGCCCTTTCAGCGTATAGCGCAGCCCGGTAGCGCGCCACTTTGGGGTAGTGGAGGTCGTGGGTTCAAATCCCGCTACGCTGACGTAAGCCCCTCTGAACTAACGGTTTAGAGGGGTTTTGCATTTCTGCTTGTGCCAGATTTGTGACAGATTTTCTGGGCAGGGTAGGGGATGTGCACACAGACACTACATTGAAATCGCGACGCCCCGACGGAGACAGTTGCCCGGTGACGCTAGTGTTTCTCCGGCGGCTGTTGAAACTGTGGTGATTGGAACGTTGATGACGTAGGCTCCATTGCAAAATAACAAGCGGCGGCACGGGTGTACAACCATGCCGCCGCGTGATGATGCCCATTGCTCTTTACCTACGAATGATGATGAGCTTTCGTGACGTCGAGCCAGCGATGCCCACTGAGTAGACGCCAGCTGGAAGATCCCTGACGCTGAGATCGATTGATCTAGTTGCTGCGCTGTGCATTTCCTGACGCATGATCACTTGGCCGTCGATGGTCGTAATCTCGATCGTAGGAACTGTTGTGATTTCTTCATCAAGTACAACGACGGTGACCGCGTCAGTTGCTGGATTGGGATGCACGATGAGTGAACGTGCGCCCATTGCATGCTGTTCAGTACTGATTGTTCTCATCTTCGTGAGATCAAGCATGATGACGTCGGATCTCGATGTCTTTGGCATCGGCGTAATCTCGGGATCAAGTTCGACATCGATAGCTACGTCGGCGTCATTGTTGGGGCATTCCACGACAAGCCGGAAACGCTCGTTTTCATCGGCAATTGTGAGCCAGGAATAGTCCTTTGACTTTTTCGCTGGTTTGCGCTGACCGTTGTCGTTTTCGAAGACAGGCAACGGCAGGTGAGCGCCGTCGCTCTGTCGCTCGATATAGACAAGGGTGTTGTCGTACGCATCGCCACTATTGATCGACGAAACCGACAGCGTAAAGGCCGTCGGAACATCCTGCCAATCAGACACAAGGATGCGTCGTTGTCCAGGTTGCCCTGCTGCCGCGCCCGCAAGCGGATCCTGGAGTGAGAACATTGGCTGACCGTTGGTCGACACGTCTGTAAGCATTGCATCGAAGTCTTCTCTGCGGAAGCCGACGAAGAATCTACTTGAGTTACGCGCGGAATCATTGTCGTCGACGTCGTGCTTGAAAAATGCCTCGGCACTGCGCCAAATAGTGGGAGCGTAGTTCCAGCGAACATCATACAAATGCTGCGTCTCGAAGATGCGCCGGCCCGACGTCAAACCAAAGGTCGTTGCACCTGAAGCCAGCGATTGAGAGTATGATGTTGATGAGTGCGGGAACCGTCCATCGACAGAGTTACGGTGGACATATGCCAGGGTGCTCGCATGAGCAATGAGCGGTGCTGGAGCAGGAGGCTGACTTCCATCGATCGATGCAAGGGCTTGGCCACTTCCCATGAGTCTCCAGCCGAAGGCGACGTGCCAGATCTGAGGAGTTTCGGCTGGCGGCAATAGTGCCTGGTAAGCGTTGTAATACTTGTTGAAGTTGATTACATAGGTTGTGTCGTCATAGAGCCACGAGGCTGCTTGGCCTGCCCCAGCAGCAAAGAGCGTGGACTTACCTTCGCCAGCGGAGATCTCGACATTGTTGAGGTCGGTGGCACCGACAATGTATCCTATGGGCCCGGCCCAGAAGTCAGCGACGTCTGAGAGTGTGCAATGCGATAGCTCGACGACATCGATCGGTCTACGCGCTATGCGCGATGCTTCTTGAAACGGCTGCTCGACCTGATTAGTCCAGAACAGACGATCGGCTTTATGCCGCGACAGTCCGATGATTGCCGGCCGTGTGTTGTTCGTCTGATACAAGGCCTGGTCGAAGTCAGTAAGCGATCGGAAGAGTGAGGGCTTAACATTCATTCCGGATTGCGGCATGGAAACCAGTGCCACGGTGTTGTTAATGAACGTGGGCAGGTTTTGCGGAGTGGTCACCAGGTTGCCCCAGGTGTGAAGACCAGCGACCGCCTGATTGACATCGTGTCGCAGTTGCGTGTAGTAAATCTTGTCGCCATGTGCGCATCCACGACTGTCACTGCCTTCCTGCCAGGCTAGTGCACATTCGTCTTCTCCGATGTGCAGGCGCGAGTATGAATTCAGCGTGGGATACTGCGCTTTAAAGCCCGGGCCTTGTGCGACCTTAAGTCCTGCAAGTTGACCGGCAAACACACGAGCAGCAGGGGGCTTAAACCCGTAGACAATGCCAGCGTCGTAGCTGCTCCATGCATAGTAGTTGCCGAGCAACGATGCGTTAATCACCGGCGTACCCCAATAGCGCAGTCGTTCTTCTGGGGCACATTGCGGACTTGATCGCGCCGCACCAATGTTGAACGAGCGGCCCTGCGGTCCGTGATATGCCGCGCGTTGCTCTGCTGCGGGAGGATCAGCATCAAGTTGCGCTTCGAAAATGGCAATGTTTGGCAGCGATGGGTTGTCTACCTCACACGCATACACAACATATACCCTTGAGCGTGCCGGGATGCTATACGGGTCGTATCGCACAACGATACTCGGGTACCCACATGAAGGACGCATCAGTGAGTCGACGACCACCGTGTCGCTTCCATTGACCGATTCAACAATCTGGTTGTTGAGTTTGATTGGGTGTTCCCAGATCACCGATCCCATGTCAACAGCAGTGCTATCCGTTGATGATCGAAGAGGCATGGCCGTGCTGCGCTGGTAGAAAACATCGAGTGGGTTACCGGGCCCAAACGGCAGGTCGGGATTGCCTCTGCGATGATACACCATGTGGTATCGCATCGTTGTGCCGTTGATTGTGCGGCCATAGACGCGAGGGGTACATGTGCCACTCGTATCGCTATGGTGTGCCGGAGCAGGCTCGGTGTGGGTGACCCAGCCGGTTATCTGAGGGAAGTGGACAATCTTGCGTTGAGTATTGTGGTCGAGGAATCCCCGAGTAGGGTCTTGCGCGCCGATACGGGCAATG
>CAMCXP010000027.1 GCA_945883395.1 Melioribacter roseus P3M-2 | reverse complement strand
CTATCTCAATCAGAAGCCAGCCGGAAGCGTAAAGAAGTTCATCGACTGGGTAATTTCGCCGGACGGACAAAGGGTTGTGAATGAAGTTGGCTACTATCCGATCAAGCGCAAGTAACTTTGCGCTGGGGTTATTGAGGGCGCAGTGAACAATCCGTTTCGGACAACTCGAAGAAACACCGGTGAATTGATCGCGGAGTGGTCCATCAGGGCCGTTGCGTCGCTGTCGATCATCGTAATCTTCCTCATTTTTGTCTTCGTCTTCCGCGAAGCATCGACGCTGTTCCTTGGTGATTCAGACGAGGCTACTCCGCAATCTGCACAGGTGTCGCAGCAGGACAGTGCACCACCTACGGCATCGACGTCGGAGCCTGAGGTGTACAACCCCGAGGCTGAAGAGCCAGAGGTGTATAATCCTGTAGCCGAAGCTCCAAGCTCCGGTGAAGAGGGGGCGCCCGGAGAGTTTATCTACATCGCCACAAACCCTGCGTATCCGCACATCTATAACCCATCAACCGGCTTGATCCCGCCGGACATTGATGCGGCCTCTACAGAAGAAGACGTGGTTCTCGGTGATACGCTGTCGTTCACCGAGAACTTCTTCAGTTCAACGTGGCAGCCTGTTGGTGAGGTGCCGAAGTTCGGCATCGTACCGCTGTTGATCGGCACCGCAAAGACGACACTTATTGCAATCCTGATTGGCGCGCCGCTGGGAATTCTCGCAGCACTCTTCGTCGCCTTCTTTGCAAAGCCATGGATTCGTGAAATCGTCAAGCCCGGTATTGAGCTGCTCGCCGGCTTCCCGTCGGTTGTGATCGGCTTCTTCTGTTTGGTCTCTGTGGCATCATGGGTGCAAGACATAACTGGTGTTCCGTATCGACTCAACGCAATCGTGGGCGGCATAGGTCTTTCACTCGCCGTTATACCGATTGTGTTCTCGATTGCCGAAGATGCGCTAAGCGCCGTGCCGAAAACACTACGCGAGGCATCCCTTGCATTGGGCTCCACCGAATGGCAGACCGCCTACCGTGTGATGTTACCTGCAGCAGCGCCGGGTGTGTTTGCCGCCGTGCTACTTGGCATCGGGCGCGCGTTCGGTGAGACAATGATCGCAATCATGGCAACAGGAAACGCTCCGCTTTCAACCTTTTCACCCTTTGAGCCGGCACGGACAGTTGCGGCAACCATTGGCAGCGAAATGGGCGAAGTCGTCTGGGGTTCAGAACACTATGGTGTTCTCTTCCTTCTGGGCGTGTTACTCTTTGTGTTTTCGTTCGGATTGAATGCGATCACCGAACTGTACGTGAAAACGCGCTTCATCAAGCGCTTCCAGGGGAAGTAACATGCAGTTCTCCGCATCGACCTTGCCCCTTCCAAAACGTCTGCTCGGCTTCTTTGCTGTGCTCGTCGCAGTCACTGCCGCAGTTGCTGTGGTCGGCATCATTCTTGGGATGGTTGGCAACTTCCTTGCCAACGGTGGTACGCACGTTACATGGGAGTTCCTCACGGAGTTTCCTCGCAACAGTAATACAGAGGGCGGTATTTGGCCAGCCTTGGCCGGGACAACGCTGCTTGTGATGCTGATGACACTCCTCGGTGTCCCCGTTGGAACAGCAACAGCGATTTATCTCACAGAGTTTGCCAAACAAGATTCCTGGTTCGCACGAAGCGTGCGCTTTGCCGTAAACACACTTGCCGGCGTGCCATCCATCGTGTTCGGTCTGTTCGGTGTTGGCTTTTTTATTCAGTTCATGGGCGGGAACATCGATGCCGCCTTCGGTACGTCGTCATTCGGTGACGGTTCACTGCTGTGGTCATCCACCACCCTCGCCGTGCTTACGCTTCCTGTGGTGATCGTTTCCGTCGAAGAGGCCCTGCGCGCTGTCCCGCGCGACTTGCGCGAAGCTTCGCTTGCACTTGGTGCAACACGAATGCAGACGATCATCAAGGTCGTACTGCCAAACTCGGTAACCGGTATCCTCACGGGTTCAATCCTTGCTGTTGGACGCGGTGCGGGTGAAGTTGCGGCAATCTTGTTTGTTGGAGTTACATATTCGTCCGAAGTTCTGCCGTCGGCTGTAACAGAAAAGTTCATGCACCTTGGATATCACCTCTTCGTACTCTCGACGCAGTCACCGGATGTCGAGAAGACGTTGCCCCTTCAGTTTGCGACTACGTTGGTACTCCTCGGATTGACGTTCCTCCTAAATCTCACGGCAATTCTCATTCGCTCACGTCTGCGGAAGCGGTAGAAAGTTTGCACAATGGCCAAAGATCTTCAACCAAAGATTGAAGCGCACGATTTCAACTTCTTCTACGGACAGAAACAAGCGCTGTTCGATATCAACCTCACCATTCCAGAGCGTAGGGTCACGGCCTTCATCGGTCCGTCTGGCTGCGGTAAGTCGACCTTCCTCCGTTCGATCAATCGTATGAACGATTTAATCGAGGGTACCGTTATCAACGGTCAGATGGTTGTTGATGGCACGAATGTGTACGACAAAGAAGTTGATGTGGTTACGCTTCGACGCCGCATCGGAATGGTGTTTCAGAAATCAATTCCGTTTCCGAAATCGATCTATGAAAACATCACGTATGGCCTGACGTTGAATGAGTCTCGTACAAAAGCCGAGCTCGATGAAATTGTTGAGTTTAGTCTGCGTCGTTCCGCACTCTGGGATGAAGTAAAGGACCGTCTGAATCACTCAGCACTTGGCATGTCGGGCGGACAACAGCAGCGGTTGTGTATTGCACGGGCGATTGCTATCAATCCAGAGATCCTGTTGATGGATGAGCCGTGCTCGGCGCTGGATCCGATCTCTACAGCAAAAGTCGAGGAATTGATCGACGAATTGAAAGACACCTACACGATCGTGCTTGTCACGCACAACATGCAACAGGCCGGACGTGTCTCGGATTTTACAGGCTTCTTCCTAATGGGCTCACTCATTGAATTCGATCGTACTCGTACGATCTTCACGAGTCCGTCAAAGAAGGAGACCGAGGATTACATCACTGGCCGATTTGGATAAGACGTATGCACCGTTCCTTTGAAGAAGATCTCGACAAACTTCGAACGCGACTGATCCGCATGGGCTCGCTCGTCGAGGAGCAGGTAGAGTTCGCACTCCGCTCTCTGCGTGAAGGCAATCAGGAGCTCGCACGCATTGTTATCGATCGCGACGATAAGGTCGACAAGCTAGATCTGAAGATCGACAAGCAATGCCAACGCATTTTCGCGCTCAACCAACCGGTTGCGTCGGACCTGCGGCTGTTGCTTGCTGCAGTCAAGATCAACAACGAACTCGAGCGTATCGGCGATCAAGCAACAAACCTTGCGCAAATTGTTATCGACTCACCTTCAGCTGTGCAGCTTGCAAATCAGATCGATCTGCACCGCATCGCTCAAGCCGCGTACACAATGGTAAAGTCGAGTCTGGATTCGTTTATCAATAACGATCCAGAGCTGGCGATGCACATTCTTCCGTCAGATCAAACCGTCGACCAACTCTACAACAGCTTGCGCAGCGAACTCATAGAGATCATGACGGACGATAGCAGTTTGGTGCCAGACGGCGCCCAATTGCTTCTAGCACTCTATGATCTTGAGCGCATGGCCGCCCACTCGACGAATATTGCCGAGAATGTGATCTTCCTCATGCACGCGAAATTGGTCCGCCACCGTGCCGTGAACGAAGACGCTACCGAATAGTGATCTGCGTACCTTTGTTGCATGATCACCAAGGGTATTATTCTCGCTGGCGGAAGCGGCACGCGACTGCACCCCCTCACAGCTGCTTTTTCAAAGCAGCTTCAACCGGTGTACGATAAGCCGATGATCTACTACCCTCTCTCGACGCTCATGATGGCGGGGATAGGAGATGTGCTGATCATATCTACACCACAGGATACGCCAATCTTCGAGCGTCTGCTCGGCGATGGATCGCGCTTCGGTATCTCGCTGACGTACGCCGTTCAGGATCAACCACGGGGCATTGCCGATGCGTTCCGCGTTGGACAAGCCTTCATTGGCACGTCGCCAGTGTGTTTGATCCTTGGCGATAATGTGTTCTATGGAAAGCTTGACTTCCTGCGCAACGCACTGACATCCAATACGGGCGCAACGATCTTTGGCTATCCGGTAACCGACCCTCAGCGCTATGGCGTAGTCGAACTCGACGACGCCGGCAAGATTGTGTCGATCGAAGAAAAACCCGCAGTGCCACGCTCGAATCTTGCAATCCCTGGACTCTACGTGTACTCGAATGATGTAGTCGAAATCGCAGCCTCACTCACTCCAGGACGTCGTGGTGAGCTCGAGATTACCGATGTACATCGTGAATTCATGCAGCGCAACAAACTTCACGTGCAACCACTTGGTCGTGGCATTGCCTGGCTCGACACAGGAACACCCGAGAGCCTCCTCGATGCCAGCACGTTTATCCATGCAATCGAGAAGCGACAGGGATTGAAGATCGGATGCCTCGAAGAGGTTGCTCTTCATCAGGGCTTTCTCTCACAAGACGCATTCCGTGAGTGTGTGCGCAACCTACCGCACTCCGACTACCGCTCGTATTGTGAATCTCTCGTTGTGATGTGATGAACGCAAGACTCTCGTCCCTTACGTCAACAATCCAATCGTCCTTCGCTACGTTCTTCCAACGATCGACATCGACGGGGATCGTCATCCTGGTAGCTTCAGCGCTTGCGCTACTCTGGACGAACTCACCGTTTCACGCGAGCTACGAAGCGCTCAGGCATCAGCCCATCGAGATTGTTCTTTCGACCCTACACTTAGAGTTCTCGTTCGAGCACTTCGTCAACGATGGATTGATGGTGCTCTTCTTCCTTGTGGTCGGACTAGAAATCAAACGCGAGCTCCTTGTTGGTGAGCTGTCATCTCGTCAGACCGCAATGTTGCCCTTTATTGCGGCCGTCTTCGGCATGATCGGTCCTGCGATTGTCTATCTCGCATTTAACGCCGGCACCGATGCCGCACGCGGCTGGGGGGTCCCTGTCGCAACCGATATCGCCTTTGCGTTGGGCGTCCTCGCCCTGTTGGGCAATCGCATCCCACTCGGGTTGCGTGTATTCTTGGCCGCCCTTGCCATTGTCGACGATCTGCTGGCGGTGCTTGTGATTGCACTCTTCTACACCGCATCGCTCAACGTTGGGATGTTGTTGCTTGCCGCAGCGATCACAGCACTTCTGTTTATCGGCAATCGGATGCGCGTGATCTCGCTATGGTTCTACGGACTCCTTGGTGTCGCGCTGTGGGTGGCAGTGTTGTTCAGTGGCATTCACGCAACGATTGCTGGTGTTGTCCTCGCGATGTGCATCCCTGCAACCAGTCGGATTGATCGCGTGTCGTTCTTCCAGCGCAGTCGCGAACTCATTACGCGCATTACCCAGCGTGCCGATACGAATGAGGATGAGGGAGAGCAGCTCGATGCCATTCATTCGCTTGAACAGATGTGCGAACATGCGCAGTCGCCCTTGCATCGCATTGAGCACGGACTTGGCAAGCTCGTGTCGTTTGCAATCATGCCTGTGTTTGCGTTGGTGAACGCCGGCATCGTTATCGATACATCTCTTGTGTCATCCCTCTCATCATCGGTCGGACTCGGCGTGATTCTGGGTCTCTTTGTCGGTAAGCAGGTAGGTATTTCTATCGCCGTCGCGTTGTCGGTGAAACTTGGTTTCGCATCGATGCCTCGCGGTGTGCGCCCCATACACATGTACGGTGTTGCACTCTTATGTGGCATCGGCTTCACGATGGCACTCTTCGTTGCCAACCTGGCATTCATCGACCCAGCACATCTTGATGTTGCGAAGCTGAGCATCATTGTTGGTTCGGCGTTAAGCGCGATCGCTGGTGCAGTTGTTCTTCGGACGACTACCTAACAACCTGATGAGCTCGAGGCAACGCCTCGAGTTTTCGAGTGTGCTTCCGTGTGTAATCATGAGCGACACCTTACCCCTCAGCGGTAAGCGTCGCTCGTTGCTTCACGGTGAGGCGTCGGACGACGCAGTCGTACGAGTGGTCAATCGCTGCATAGATCTCGGCGTCGGGTATTTCTCCGTTGCAGATCAACGTGGCCCAATGACGTGCGTCAAGGTATGGGCCCGACACAACATCTGCGTAGCGCTCACGGATTTCGAGCAACCGATCTGGATCGGATTTCAATGCGCAACGCACATCGTCGACATCGAGGGGAATGAAGAGGAAGATCTTCCCACAGACCTTCATCGTGCAAGTGGAAGGACCAAACGGGAGGTCTTCTGTAACGCCCGCTTTCTTTGCGGCGTACGCGCGAAGTCGATCACGCGTGATCGTTCGTAATCCGATATTCGTCTACAGGCACACCACCAATGAGGTGCTCTTGGATGATGCGCTCTAAAACTTTCGGCGTGCACGAGTGGTACCACACGTTGTCTGGTTGAACGACAACGATCGGACCCATCACACAGAGACGGAGACAGTTCGCCCTGGTGCGAAAGACCTTGCCCGGCTGATCGAGCTCAAGCTCCTTGAGGCGCGTCTTGAGATACTCCCAGGCTTCGAGCCCCTGTTCCATGCTGCTGCACTTTGGCTTTGATTGATCTGCACAGATCAACACATGGCGCTCGTGCGTACCAATGCCGAGCGTTGTAGCTTTCTCGCGGAGCTTTGCTTCGGGTTTCACTTCCGCTTAAACTTTACTTGGTTCTTCGGACGCGTAATCAAGAGTCCGGAGGTGAACGCTGTGAGTGTCCGAAGCAACTTCCTTGTAGAGCTCAGCGTGACATACTGCCAGTGCCATTGCGATGCCACGTGAACCGGCATGCAGGTATCCATAGTAGCGAACTGGTGTCTGATCAACTGGCATGTCGATCTGCACTTCGAGCATCTTCAAATTGTTAACTGTAACGTCGCGCTTCGAGACAAGTTTTGTACCAGGGTACGACTCAGCCATGCCTCCAACGAAACTGTCGAGGAACTCGTTCGCTGGCTGGAACTCCTTCACCGACATCACCATCCCGCGGATGTTGCCATCCACATGCTGGAATTGTCCATCGAACGATTCATTTGGGAGCGAATCCTGCAAGATCGACCACTCATTCGTGTCGTACATGAATGTTGCATTCTTCATCTCTAACGTGGCCGTGGCGAGCTTCGACTTCACGAAGCTGCTATCAGGCGCACCAGCCGGCAACCACGTGCCTGCAATGGCATGTCCGCCATGAACAGCCGCTGCATATGCACAGTGCACACAGGCCTGAGCTGCATAGGTAGAAGCAAGCATTACAAGCGAAACGAGAAGACTGCGCATGTGAATTCCTCGTGGGAACGTTATTGGTAGAACTATGCCTCGCGTTGCGCGCGACGCACGAGCTGGCGTATCGTGAGTGTAGCATGAACTAAGCAGAGAATTGCCGCCAGTCCGACCACAAAAATAGGTCCGGGAACATTGTCGCCACCACCCGTCAACACCGTTAACGTTCGTGGCAGAGCAGTCGCAAAAAAGAACATCGGAACCATGCTAGACGCGAGAAGCATCGCCAACCAAGGGGTTGTCACCTCACGCTTGAGTACCTGACGTCCCGCCAATGCCAGTAGAACACCTGGAAGAAGCACTGGAAGCACCAACAGAGACTTTGTCGCAATAAAGCCACCGGCGCTAGTCATCACAAGCAGCAAACCGATTACGAGTGAACTCATGGTCTCAGGCCGGATTCATCGATGGTTGTTCGGCTGTGCGCGAAAAACGGATTCGCAAGTTCTCCGCCGCGCGAATGATGTCCATGTTCATCTCATGACGGAACACGAGATCCTCACTGATCTTCTTCGCATCGACAAACATCGATACTCTTACGGTGAATCCTACACTCGTTACCTCAGTGATAGCAACGATCATCTTCGCAGGATCCTTCAACGTGAGCGGATGTGTCGAAATCAACGAACGGATCTCATCGATAAACTGCTGCACCTTTTGCGTTGGCGTGTAGTGATCAATGATGAAGTCAGTTTTGAACAATCGATACGACCGAACGCCAAGATTGTCGATCGTCATGTTGGCTAGTGTACCGTTCGGAATACTCACAACGCTGTCGGCAGCTGTGCGCAGGCGAGTACTGCGGAATCCGATTTCTTCTACTGTACCATCGACACCGTCCACGCTGATAAGGTCTCCGACATCAAAGGGATGATCCGCAAGCAACATCATCGATCCGAAAAAGTTCTTGATGGTGTCTTGTGATGCGAGTGCAAGCGCAGCACCACCAATCGACAGACCGGTGATGATGGCAAGGACGTTCACGCCCAGCATGCCGAGGACAACCGTTAGACCGATGAAGATGATAACGACCTTCACAGTAGACGACACCAGCGGGGCAAGTGTACGAGCAATGTCTCCACGGTTCGGGCGGCTCCGGAGGATCTGCTCAATGACGTGTGTGCAGAGCAGATCGATCATGTGGTATGCACCGATCACGAATGCGCTCGCCGAGAGGATGTCCATCCACATTGCGACACGAACAGTTGTGCTCGGACTGAAGCCGATGTACCAGAACCATGTTCCCACGAGCTCGGCAACGATGCCAAGTGCGAGACTGCGCGTCGTGACGAGCAGGACGTGTTGATTCGGCTTAAGCTTCCACTTCTTGAACACTGAAGCGGTCATCGAGATGAACCCACGCGAGATACCCTCGACGGCGATCATTGCTCCTGCGAGCATGCCGAAGAAGATCAGCCACTGTGTTGTTGTTAGACCCATCATGCTTGTTCACCCGGTTGATTGAGACGTGTGAACAGTTCCTTGATCTCCGAGATCTTCATTTGCCCCTTATCGCCTTCTCCGTGCACACGCACCGATGCAGCGTCGTTTTCGATTTCCTTGTTGCCAATGACGAGTGCGAACGGAATCTTCTTCTGCTCGCTCTCAGCGACCTTACGATTGATTTTCTCGTTGCGCAGATCGCAATGCACACGCAGGCCCATGCGCTCGAACTCAGCAGTGATGTCCTGCGCGAAAGTGTGATGTGCGTCGGCGATTGGAAGGATGCTCACCTGCGTTGGCGCGATCCAGAACGGGAAGTTGCCGGCATAGTGCTCGATGAGAATCGAGATGAAGCGCTCCATCGAGCCAAACGGCGCACGGTGAATAATCACCGGACGGTGCTTCTGGTTGTCAGCGCCAACGTATTCAAGATTAAACCGCTCAGGCATCACGTAGTCCACCTGCACCGTACCGAGCTGCCACTTACGTCCGATTGCATCACGCACGATGAAGTCGATCTTGGGACCATAGAACGCAGCTTCTCCGAGTCCGATGAAGTACTCGAGTCCCATCTCGTCGGCAACCTGCTTGATCTCTGCCTGCGCGCGATCCCAGTACTCGATGTCTCCACCGTACTTGGCATCATTATCATCACGGAAGGACAAACGCGTTGTGACATCCATGCCGAATGTCGTGAAGACTTTCTGCGTGAGCTCGACGACGTTCTTGATTTCGTCCTTGAGCTGATCATGCGTACAGTAGATGTGTGCATCGTCCTGCGTAAAGCCACGCACGCGCGACAAGCCATTGAGCTCGCCTGATTGTTCGTAGCGATACACAGTACCAAACTCAGCGAATCGAACTGGAAGATCACGATACGAGCGTGGCTTCACAGCGTAGATCTGGTGGTGGTGCGGACAGTTCATGGGCTTAAGCATATACTGTTCGTCTTCCACGGTAATCGGATCGAACTGCGAATCAGCGTAATACGGATAGTGACCCGATGTCTTGTACAGATTCAAGTTGCCAATGTGTGGCGTAATCACTTCCTGATACCCACGCTTCACTTGCTCGTCGCGCAGGAATGCTTCGAGACGGCGACGCAAGATGGTACCGTTTGGAAGCCACACTGGTAGACCGCCACCGACCATCGGTGTGATCATGTAGATCTCGAGTTCCTTACCAAGCTTTCGGTGATCACGACGTTCCGCTTCTTCGCGCTGCTTGATGAACTCTTCGAGCTGCTGCTTCTTCGGAAACGCTACGCCATAGATGCGTGTAAGCTGCTTCCGCTTCTCATCGCCGCGCCAGTAAGCGCCAGCAACCGAGATCAACTTCGGATACTTGATGTGTCCGGTCGATGGCACGTGTGTGCCACGGCACAGATCAGTGAACTCACCCTGACGGTAGAACGTGATTTCTGAGTCCTTCAGTCCATCGAGGAGTTCAAGCTTATACTCATCGCCCTTCTGACGGAAGTATGCAACGGCGTCGTCCCAGTTCATCTCGATGCGCTCGTATGGAACATCGCGCTTGGCGAGTTCTGACATCTTCGCTTCGATACGCGGAAGGTCCTCGACAGAGATGCGAAGATCGCCAGGCAGATCAACATCGTAGTAAAAGCCCTGCTCAATGGGAGGTCCGATACCAAACTTCACACCCGGGTACAATGCCTCAAGGGCCTCCGCCATCAAGTGGGCTGTCGAGTGCCAGAAGATCTCTTTGCCTTCGTCGTTATCGAACGTGACAATGCGAACATGTGCGTCGGACGTGATCGGACGGGAGAGGTCGTAGGGGGCATCGTTCACGTAGATCCCGACCGCCACGCGTGCGAGTCCGTCGGAAATACTCTTTGCTACGTCCATGCCCGGTGTACCAGCAGGGTACTGGCGGACGTCGCCATTGGGGAGTGTAAGGTTGATCATGGGGCAAAGTTACGGAAGCCGAAGCCCTCCACCGTCAGCCCTCTTGCTCTCCGTCTAGGCGCGCATACTGCTTCTTCGTACCAGAGTATAGCTCAAACTCCAGCAGACGGCACTCGAGGTCGGCACTCCAGAAGGTCATCCGGCGGCTCGACCGCAGGCCAACCTCTTTCGCGAGACGGAAGTTACCCGTGAACACGTAGCCCGTGTACCCCTGAAACTGCTGCTTGAACACATCGCCAATCATCCGATACACGTCGCGAAGCTTATTCTCGTCTCCGAGGCGAATACCGAACTCAGGGTTGACGATCACAATAGGTGTACCCGATTCGTGATCACTCGGAAGGGGCGCGTTCGGCGGTCGAACATCCACGATGTCGGCCACACGGAAGGAGGCCGATACACCTGCACGCTTGGCGTTATCACGCGCTTGTCGGATGACGCGTTGATCGATATCGGAGCAATGGATCTCGAGTTTGCGCGACAAGTCGGCTTGCGCGAGAGCAGCATCACGAAGATCGTGCCACATCCGTGGCTTGAACGGAAGAAGATGGTGGAAGCCGAAATTCGTCCGCATCGATCCCGGCGCGATGCGGTGTCCGATCAGTGCTGCCTCGATGCCGAGTGTTCCACTGCCGCACATTGGGTTGATGAACGGGTAGTCTGGCGACCAGCGGGTAGACATAATAACGGCCGCTGCAAGCGTCTCGCGCATCGGTGCTTTTGCAGGATGCACACGATAACCGCGGTCGGAAAGGGGCGCACCCGATGTATCGACATACACCATCAGTGTTTCATCGTGCCAGTAGAGGAACACCACCGAACCGGTGTTGCCCGGACCCGAATCTGGTCGAATCCCCTTCTTACTGCGGATACGATCGACAACCGCATCCTTGCACCGCATGTTGGCATACATCACGTTGTCGATGCACTTCGTGTCAACCGAACTGATCACACTCACAAAACCATTCGCTGGAATCCAGTCTTCCCATTCCACCGAAGTGACGGCTTCATACATGGCATCCGAGGTTGTGGCTGTGAACGAGCCGAGGCGCAACAACACCCGGTGCGCCGTGCGCAACCACAGATTCAATCGAAGACAATCTTCAAGCGTACCGCGTGTTTCTACACCGGCCGGCATTTCGGCCACAACGGGCAAACCGAGTTCAGTTATCTCGCGCGCGCAGATCGCGGGTAGTTCACGTGGACACGTGACAAGGATTGGATACATCAAGGAAGTTACGATAATGGTCGCGTGTCGCGTTCTAACTGCGTGAGAATCATCATCGCCGCGTCTGCATGCTCGCCGCACATCTCACGATGTGGACGGAGTGAGGAGCACACCTTCGGGCGTTCAGGAGACGTAAAAATTCGACATTGCAAATCATCTGTTAGCTGCACACACCGAACACCAGCTGGCTTGCCCTGCGGCATGCCCGGAATGGGCGAGGTGATCGAGGGGGCGATACAACATGCACCGCATTGCGTGCGACACTCCATTACGCAGTCAGCACACGTCGGAGTGCATGCTCGAGTTCATCGACATCCGCACGCTGGATCACAAACGGCGGAACAAAGCGAATCACGTTGCCAGCGGTTGCATTGGCGATAACGCCATTGGCAAGAAGCATTGGAATAACGGGAGCTGCATCCTCATTGAGCACTAAGCCCACCATGCAACCTCTACCCCGCACTTCACGAATACGTGTGGGTATCTCTGCTCGGAGCACTTCCATGCGCTCAATGAAATACGCACCGATCTCGCGCACATGCAGCATGAGTCCGCTCATGACTTCGTCAACAACAACACTTCCAGCGACGCACGCCACCGGATTACCACCGTAGGTTGTTCCGTGCATACCACGATCGAGCAACGATGCCGCTTCATGTGTTGCCAAGATCGCACCCAGCGGGAGGCCGCCACCCATTGCCTTTGCAACGGTGACAATGTCGGGGCGAACGCCGTAGCGCTCGAACGCAAAGAAATCACCCGTACGTCCGATACCGCTTTGAACTTCGTCAGCGATTACGAGGAAGCCATAGCGTTCCTTGAGCGACCACAGCGCTGCAACAAACTCATCTGTTGCAGAACTGATACCACCCTCACCTTGTAGCACTTCAATCATCACGGCGCAGGTGTTTTCGTCAACACGAGCTTCGAGCGCATCGATGTCGTTGTACGGCAGAACAATCGTATTCGGAAGGAATGGTCCCATGCCCTCCTTATACAGCGGTTTATCCATGATCGACAGTGCGCCATAGGTGCGACCATGGAAGCCGCCCGTGAACCCAACGATGTCGTACCGACCATGAGCGCTCCCAAATCGGCGAGCCATCTTAATCGCACCTTCTGTTGCTTCCGCGCCAGAGTTCGAGAAGAACACGCGAGGATAGCCAGAGGCAGCGACCAATTGTTCGGCTAAACGAACCTGCGGCTCTTGATAGAACACGTTCGACACGTGCATGTACTTGCGGATCTGCGTTTCGATTGCTGCGATGATCTTCGGATGTGAATGTCCGAGTGCATTCACGGCGATACCACCAAGCATATCGAGGTACGACTTCCCATCGAGGTCGAAGATGCGCGCACCTTCGGCACGGTCAATGGCAACCGGAATGCGACGATAGGTTTGGAAGACCACGTCGTGCTCACGCTCCATGAGCATGGCACTTTGCGATTGATCATTCATACGGCAGCGTTACTTGATAAGAATTTCAATCTCGACGCGACGGTTATTCGCGCGCCCTTCTGCGGTGTCGTTGGTGTCGCGCGGCTTTGTCTTGCCATATCCCTTAGCGACTAGACGCGACTTCGCAATCTTACTCGTTGCAAGGAGATGATCCACAACAGTTTGAGCACGTGCTTCGGAGAGTCGCATGTTGTACTCATCCCCACCCTTGCTGTCGGTATGGCCGGAAATCTCCATCGTCATAGTATTCGACGACATCAGCATGTCGGCTACACGTTTCAACTCCGGATATGAATCTGTTGTAAGCGCTGCCTTGTTGTACTCGAAGGCAATATTCTTGAGTTCAACAACACTCCCAACTTCAATCGGCACCAGAAACAGATCACGCGTGATAGTAGTGTATTGCTGCTGCTCCAAAAGATCCAGGTTGTCGTTCACCGACACGTAGCCATCGGCTGATGCACGGAACCCATACTTCGCACCAGCCGGCAGCACGATTGTGTACTGTCCGGTCGTTGGTGTCGAACGTGCACGTCCCTCCTCAATACCTGCAGGGAGGATCTCATAGATGATGTTGGCTTCAACAGGTTCGTTCGTCTTCTTGTTGAGCACGCGACCATTGACGAGCACAACGGGACGAGGACGTACTTTCTCCGGTAGTCTGATGCGGAAGATGTCGCCCGAGCCCATCGTGTTGGTGAACGATACGAAGTAGGCGTAATCACCAGATGCTGGAACTGTGTAGTACAAATCCCAACCTGGCGTGTTGATGGTCGAGCCGAGATTCTCGGGCTTCGACCACTTCGTCCATGTTGAATCAAGACGCCGCGATACAAAGACGTCAAACGCACCGTAACCACCATGGCCGTCGGATGCGAAGTACAACGATGTACCATCCGAAGCAATGAACGGTGTAGCTTCCTGCAACATGGAGTTAACCGAGTCGCCAAGATTCACCGGCTCCGAAAACGTACTGTCTGGCTGAAGGAAACATACATACAGGTCCTTTCCACCACGCGAGTCTTTGCGCTCAGCAGCTAGAATGAGCGTCTTTGCATCATTGGCCAGCGTGTACTCGGTGTAGCGGCTGTCGTTGTAGTAGTTCCGAATGACCACCGGACGTGGAACCGACCATCCATCGGCCGTTCGGCGCGCGATCGCAATACTGCGCTGTCCGTTTGATGGCGAGCTATACGCATCGCTAATCAAGGCCGTGTTGCCATCGGGCGTGATCGCACAGAGATAGTTGTTCTCACGGTTGTTGAGCGGGATGCCAATGTTCTTGGCCATGCCCCACGTTCCGTCCGACTGTTTTTCGCTATACCAGATGTCCTGCTTGCCACCACCGATGTTCTCGGGTGAATAGCCGCGGCAAAAGAAGAGCGTGTTCCCATCTGGTGCAATCACCGGAAGAATGTCGTCGAATGCTCCGTTGATGTTCGGACCCAAATTCATGGGCGTCATCGCAGAGTCAACGATCTGTGCATGCATTGCGCTACCGAAGCACAATGCACACACAAGAACAATGACGACGCTACGAGGAACCTTGTTCACGTTACTTCACCTTTTCAACAGAGAACGTGATCTTCTCAAGTGGGTTGTCGCGTGGGTCGCGTGGCGTGTTCACCACAAGGTCTGCGACTTCCATACCGCTGACAACTTCACCAAAGCCTGTGTACTGATTGTCGAGCCATGGCGAGTCGGCAACGCAGAGGAAGAACTGACCACTGAAGCTGTTCGGATCGCTTGTTCGTGCTGCAGACAGTACACCGCGAACGTGCTTCCTTGCATTGAATTCAGCAGGTACCATTTCCTTGTATCCACCCGTGCCCCATGATTCGCGTGGCTGGTCCTTCGAGTTCGGATCACCACCTTGGATCATGAATCCAGGAATAACACGGTGGAATGCCGAACCATCGTACCAGCCTTCTGCAACACGTGCATCCCAGAATGCGCAATGTTTTGGTGCGGTCTCGGTCCACAGCTTGATCGTAATCTTGCCGAGTTCTTTATTGCCTTGCTTGACGGTCATGATGTAGGTCATAGCCTTCTTGTCCTGCTTTGCTGATGATGAAGATGATTGTGCTGATAGCGATGTGGATCCAACACTCACTGCAACAACGAGTGTGAGGATCATGACGAACATGCGCATGGAAAACTCCGAATGGTGGTTACCGACGTTGAATTGACTTGATCGTGATTGTCGAACGTGGGGCTCCGTCTGTATCCCCTAGCGGTCCTGGTTCAACTTCCATCCGCCCTATCGCTTCTACAACCTTCATTCCGTCTAGGACGGTTCCAAAAATCGTGTATTGATACGGAAGAGTTGCAGCTTTCTCGAGACAAATGAAAAATTGACTTGTCGCAGAGTTCGGACTCTGCTTGCGGGCCATCGCCACAACTCCTTTACGGTAACCATGTTGCGCCGATGGGAGCAAGGGATCGAGCTCATCTGGTAAAACCTTCCCATCAGCTGTTTGTCCACCCTTTCCCCAATCAGCACGCAGCTGCGGATCCTTGGTCGTGGGGTCGCCCATCTGAATGAGGTAGTCCTGCACCACACGATGAACAAGCACGCCGTTATAGGACTTGGCATCAACAAGGGCGAGAAAATTTGCTACTGCCTTCGGAGCATCTTCCCCATACAGTCCAATCGTGAAGGCCCCTTTACGTGTGACGACGCGTACGGTATCCGTGATCACGACCGCCACGCTATCCGCTGTGTCGGCCAACGTTCGTGAGGCGGTCGCCGGAGGTGTCATCTCCTTGAGGGCAACAGCATCCTGTTCAGACTCTTGACGGGTGCATGCTGTGAACAGCAATACGGCGCCGATAGCAATGCGATACAGAATGAACGGACGCATGCTGTGGGTGCGGAGGAATCGCAGGAGGAAGGCGATCGACCAATAGCCACTGATGCCTCCAGCAACGGTTGCAACAACGAGCGCAGGAATCTCACCAGAAGCCTGAATCTCGTCGATCGAGCCGACGAACTGCAAGACACCTGCACCGAGAATCGCAGGTATCGACAGAAGGAAGGAGAAGCGCGCTGCATGTTCACGCGTCATATCACGGAACATAGCCGCCATCATGGTCGAGCCGCTGCGTGAGTTACCGGGGAAGAGTGCAAGGCACTGAGCCGCCCCAATCACCATTGCATCGAAGAATGTAAGATCTGATGTTGATCGTGTGAACTTGCCACGGCGCTCTGCGAGCCACAGGAGCACGGCACCACCAATCAAACTGAAGCCAATCACGGTGAAACTCTTGGTGAGCGAACCTTCGATGATCGGCTTAAGCAGCAGTCCGACGATCACAATCGGAATCGATCCAAGGATAACAAACCAGCCAAGCCGTGCTTCGATGCTTTGCAGAGATATCGGCGTTCGTCGGTTCCCAAGGTTTTCCGAGAACCATGCTCGCGTTGATTCGATGATGTCGGTTCGGAAGTATGCCAGCACAGCAACTAACGTCCCGAGCTGAATGGTGGCCATAAAGGCCGTCCACCGTGCGGAGCTATCGGGCGTATCTAGAACACCGAGCGCATACGCAGCCGCCGTAAGGTGGGCTGTGCTGGAGATCGGGATGAACTCGGTAAGGCCTTGAATCAGACCCAGCAAGAGTGCTGTGAGTAGGGACATAAGGGCAAAACTATGACATCAATGGGCTTCGTACCACGAGCCCCCTACACCTGTCTCGACAACGATGGGTACGCCGTCGAGTGGAAGGGCCTGCTGCATCTCTTCCCGCGCGATCGCTGTGATACGATCTACCTCGTCGAGTGGACATTCAAATACGAGTTCATCGTGCACTTGGAGCATGAGGAGTGAGGCACAACCTTCTCCACGCATGCGATCGTGAACGCGCACCATGGCAAGCTTCATCATGTCGGCAGCTGTGCCCTGGATTGGCATGTTGATCGCAGCACGCTCGGCTGCGTTGCGTAGTCCGCGGTTATTGCTCGTGATGGTTGGGAAATACCGACGACGTCCAAGCACGGTGGTGGCAAAACCACGCTCGCGGGTCGAAGCAATGGTATCGTCGATATAGCGTTTGATGCCACTGTACTTTTCGAAGTAGCTATGGATGATGTCCTGCGCTTCGCTGCGTGAGATGCCGAGCTGTCCGGCCAGACCAAATGCGCCCTGACCGTACATGATGCCGAAGTTCACGGTCTTGGCGATACGGCGCTGCTCGGATGATACGGCAGATCGATCAACATCAAACAGCACGGCTGCCGTTGCCGCATGGATATCGGCGCCGGCAGCAAAGGCATCGATCAGTGTGGCATCGCTCGAGAAGGACGCCATGATGCGCAGTTCGATTTGTGAGTAGTCGGCCGACACAATAACGTGGCCATCGCGCTGGGGCACAAAGGCCTTGCGGATCTGCTGACCGAGCTCTGTTCGAATAGGAATGTTCTGGAGATTTGGTTCGGTCGACGAAAGACGTCCGGTTGCTGCAACAGTTTGGTTGAACGTTGTGTGCACGCGACCTGTCTGTGCGTTAATCAACCGTGGGAGCGACTCCACATACGTGCTGCGAAGCTTCTCTACTTGGCGGTAGTCGAGTACCATCTGTGCGATGGGATACATCTCGGCAAGTTCCGACAGCACGCTTGAGTCTGTCGAGTAACCGGTCTTGGTCTTCTTCGACGCCGGAAGCATGAGATCCTCGAACAGCACTTCCGCGAGCTGCTTGGGTGATGAAATCGTGAACTGCTTGCCGGCTTCTTTCCAAATCAGCGCTTCAAGCCGTGTTGCCTCACTGCGCATGAACTCTCCGAGTCCGGCAAGCGCATGGGTATCGATACAGATTCCGTTGTATTCCATCGTGACCAAGGTTGGTATCGTCGCAAATTCAACACGACGTGCGAAGTCGAGCAGACCTTCGTCGCTGAGTCGCTCGTGCATAATGCCGGTGAGCTTCAGTGCGAGATCAGCATCCTCACCGGCATACTCTGCCACACGAGCTGCATCGACATCACGCATGGAAATCTGCTGACTCTTTTTATCACCAATCAGTGATTTGATAGAAATCGGTTGGTACTGCAGCCAGCGCTCGGAGAGTGCATCAAGGTTGTGGAGCTTATCGGGATCGAGCACATAGCTGGCCAGCATTGTGTCGAAGGCTACTGGCGCAACATCGATGCCATAACGCTTGAGAATCAGCATGTCGAACTTCAGATTCTGTCCGCACTTGCCAACACGTGCATCCGTGAGCATCGGCGCAATGCGCGCAATCACATCGTGAACTGGGAGTCCATGTCGTGATTCATGGTTGTCGAACAGCGAACCTGGTTCCAGCGCATCGGGATCATCAACGTCGATGTAGTAGGCCGTGCCTTCGTGCGCGCAGAGAGCCACACCCACGATCCGACATTGCATTGCATCAAGTCCAGTTGTCTCCAGATCCACCGACAGCATCGTGGTGTCTGCGAGTGCCTGCATCATCGTATCGAGACCACCCACGGTGTCAACCAAGATGTACTCGTGCGGTACCGATGCGTGCGTCGACAGTGGCGTCGCGTGCTCGAACGCCGCAGGCTCTGCCTCCGTCGATGCACCGCCCTGGGCATACTTCTGAAACTTGCGGCGTAGCGTACCAAAGCCAAGTTCTTCGCAGAACGCATCAATCGCAGCGATGTCCATCGGACGTCGCACGAGGGCCATGCGCTTTGCATCAATCGGCACATCGGTATGAATCGTCACGAGGGTCTTCGACAGAAACGCCATTTCGCGGTCGGTCTCGAGTTTTGTGCGAACGCTTGTACGCTCGACGAGATCGAGGTGCTCGTAAAGTCCTTCGAGTGAACCAAACTGCTCGATCAGTGGAATCGCCGTCTTCTCGCCTATCCCCTTCACGCCAGGCACGTTGTCGGACGAGTCGCCAATGAGTGCGAGCACGTCAATCACATGTTCCGGTGCAACACCAAACTTCTCACGCACAGCAACAGCATCCATCACGTCGTATTGTCCGACGTCCTTGCCTGGACGTAGGATCTTGACCTTATCCGAGACCAGCTGGAAGTAGTCCTTGTCAGACGTCACGCAGAGGATTTCATGTCCGTCGTTGCTTTCACGGCGGCAGATCGTGCCCACGATATCGTCGGCCTCAAATCCAGGCATCTCGACTGTCTCGAGCCCCATGAGCCCAATGAGCTGCTTGATCCGTTCCAGCTGCGGCACAAGATCCTCCGGAAACGCATCACGGTGAGCCTTGTACTGATCGTACAAGACATGCCGGAAGGTCGGTTCAGGCGTGTCGAAGATCACGGCAATTGCATCAGGGTCGTGCCGATCGAGAAGCGATGTGAGAATGTTCGCGAATGCGAACACCGCGAAGGTTGGCTCGCCCGTTGGCGATTGCATGCCGGTACGTTGAAGCGCATGGTAGGCGCGGAACACCAGCGACATGCCGTCGATAAGGATGAGTGGGTGCATATCCAGCAAATGTACGGGCGAGACCGTAAGGGCGGGTCAGGGTGTCGACTCTACAACGTACTTTTGTGCATGCTTCCTCACATTTCCGATCCAATCCTGTACGCTGGCTTTATTGTCCTTGTACTGTTACTCCTAGCACTCGATCTGGGCGTGTTCAACCGCACTCCTCACGTTGTGAAGGTAAGCGAAGCATTTGGGTGGACGGCGTTCTGGATTACGCTGGCTCTCGCGTTTAATGTGTTCGTCTACTACGAACGTGGTCCTGTTGCCGCTACCGAGTTCTTTGCTGGGTACTTATTGGAGCAATCGCTCTCGGTCGACAACATCTTTGTGATCATCCTGATCCTGCGGTATTTCAAGGTTGCACCACAGTATCACCACAAGGTGTTGTTCTGGGGCATTATCGGTGCGCTCGTGATGCGTGGCGCAATGATCGCCGTTGGTGCAGCTCTCATCACCGCATTCGACTGGATCTTCTACGTCTTCGGTGCGTTCCTGATCATCACCGGTATTCGCATGGCGCTCAGCAGTGATGATGCCGAGGATCTCGAAAACAACGTCGTTGTGAAGTATGGACGTAAGTGGTTCCGCGTAACGGAAACGTATCACCAGGACAGGTTCACGATCATGAAGGATGGCGTGCGCTGGTTTACGCCGCTCTTTCTCGTTGTACTTGTTGTTGAAGCAACAGACCTCGTGTTCGCCGTGGATTCGATCCCGGCCATTTTCGCTATCACGCGCGATCCGTTCATCGTCTTCACATCCAACGTCTTCGCCATCATGGGTCTGCGGTCGCTCTTCTTCGCGGTTGCGGGTGCGATGGGCATGTTCCACTTCCTGAAGTACGGCCTGAGCGCCATTCTGTCGTTCATCGGCGTGAAGATGCTCATCATGCATTGGGTGCACATTCCCGTTGCGATCGCCCTTGGCGTGATTGCTGTCGTCCTCGCGATTTCAGTCGTCCTGTCGATCATCTTCCCGGAAACGTCCGCAGCAGAGAACGAGTCGGCATAAACCGTTCATCGTGGAGACAATGATGCGCCACTTGCTTGCAGCATCTGCGGTGATAGCACTGGTCGGCTTCATGGTCGGGTGCTCGTCGAGCAAGCTCTCGCGCAATGCAGCGTCGCCCATGGTTGCAGCACTGATCTATGAAGCTGAATCACACATCGGAACTGCATACTGTTCCGGCGGAGCAACGAGCGACTGTTTCGATTGCTCAGGATTTGTCACAACGTGCTTTACCGCAATCGGAATCACATTGCCACGCACATCGCGCGACATCGCCGGCATCGGTGTCACTGTTCAGCGAAGCGGACTCCAACCTGGTGATGTGGTGGCATTTCGCACGTCCGGACGTGACATCAATCACGTCGGCATTATGATCGATGCGGAGCGCTTTATCCACGCATCAACCCGCAAGGGCGTGATCGTCTCGGCACTCTCCGAGAAATACTGGAACGCGTCCTATGTATCGGCCCGCCGCATCGTACAACGCTAAGCGCTTACTTGCTGGCGATCGGAATCGTGATGTAGTTCAGCGTACCATTCCATGCAGCAGGCAGACGCTGTGCTGCATAGGTGAACGTCGTGGTTCCCTGGGCATTTACAAACAGCTTGCCATCGCGTGGTTCACGCGCCGACTGCATGGTAA
>CAMCXP010000026.1 GCA_945883395.1 Melioribacter roseus P3M-2 | reverse complement strand
AGCATCATACTCCCCGCGTCTCTGGTGACCAGACAATCTTGTGCATCTGCACCTGGAACCGAACCGGCAATGCGTCTGTAAGAATCCACGACACGCATTGAGCCATCGGTAGACGATCCGGGACGCACGACATGAGTACACTTGCACATCGCTCTTCAAGCTTGTGCTCGCGAACGAGATCGCGAGCAAACTCGTAGTCACCGCGTGACGCCACCACAAACTTGACCTCATCATGTGGACGCACGCGAGTAAGATTGGCGAGATCGTTAAGGCGGTCCATCTTCGAGCCAGGGCATTTCACATCGACTATTGCGATGACGCGCGAATCCAGAACTGAAATGTCGCAATGGCCGCCTGTTTCGACAGCGACGTCATACCCTTCGTCGCAAAGGAATTGCATGAGGGGCACAACGGCTGGCTGTTCAAGGGGCTCACCACCCGTGAACTCGACGAAGGAACATCCGATCGCACGAATGGCATCGACAATCTGCTGTCCAGTCATCACCTGTTCGACTGTGCGGTGTTCTAACGCGTATGGCGTATCGCACCAACTGCAGCGGAGTGTGCAGCCCTGCAGCCGCACGAACGTGCAGGGAAGCCCGGCACGCGTGCCTTCACCCTGGATCGAGTAAAAGATCTCGCTCACATTAAACTGTGCCGTGCGAGGATCATCGTCAATGGTTGTCGTAAAGAGCGGTGCAGTGGCCATGCTGCAATTTACGCGACACCAAGGAAGCTCTGGTGCTCGCTGATGCGAATCAGTTCGTTGCGTGTAGCAGTATTCTCTGGACTGCGCAGCTGAGGATCGCGATCGAGGATCGCGAAGGCGTCGTTACGGGCGCGGACGATGATCGGAGTATCCTGCACGAGATCAACGAACCGGAACTCGGGAAGTCCGCTCTGCCTCACACCGAGCAGATCGCCCGGACCCCGCAACTTGAGGTCGACCTCGGCGATAGCAAAGCCATCGGTTGTCTGCTCCATGGTACGCAGTCGAATCACGGAGGCCGCGCGCTCCTGTGCTGCGCCCGAGCGGTTAACTGCATGACGCATGTGATCCTTGGTGATCAGGAAGCAGAACGATTGATCTCCACCACGTCCCACACGGCCCCGCAACTGGTGCAGCTGCGACAATCCGAAACGCTCGGCATTTTCGATGACCATGATGGTGGCGTTGGGCACATCAATCCCAACTTCAATCACCGTGGTTGCTACAAGGATGTCGTAGTCCTTGCGCAGGAATGTCTGCATCACGAGCTCTTTCTCATCCCACGACATCTGCCCGTGCACGATCCCAATACGGAGCTCAGGGAAGATGTCGTGCTGCAGAGATTCGGCATGCTCAACGGCACTCTTTGCTTGCACTTTTTCACTCTTTTCAACCAGCGGGTACACGATGTATGCCTGACGGCCCTGCGCGACCTCTCGACGAATCATGTCGAACACCGACGCGATATCGGAGTCGGCAACAACCGATGTCTGGATCGGCTTCCGATTCGACGGTAGCTCGTCGATAACCGAAACATCAAGGTCACCGTATAATGTCATCGAAAGCGTGCGCGGAATCGGCGTGGCGCTCATTACCAGCACATGCGGTACACGGCTTGGATCTTCATGAGATGCACGACCCCGACGCTGCAGCTCCTTTCGCTGCGCAACGCCGAAGCGGTGCTGCTCGTCAATCACAATCAAGCCGAGCTTGTGATAGACAACCTCGGATTCGAACAACGCGTGCGTACCGACAATAATGTTTGCCGCGCCCGACTCGATCGTTGCCAGAACATCACGACGCTGGGCTTTCTTCTGTGCACCGATCACATTCACCACCGTTACCGGCGTCTCAGCTACAAGCTTCATGATGCCGTGATAGTGCTGCTCAGCAAGTATCTCGGTTGGAGCCATCAGCACTGCTTGATAGCCGTTATCGATCGCATTGAGCATGCAGAGCAATGCGACAATCGTCTTCCCGGATCCAACATCACCCTGGAGCAATCGATTCATGGGCTTGCCAGACGTCATGTCTTCGACGATCTCATGGATCACGCGACGCTGCGCCGCAGTAAGCTCGTAGGGCAGTGATTCAACTAATGTGCGCGCGAGCGGACTCTTCGCGGTGAACTTCAGTCCTGTCGAGGGCGACTTCTGCCTCGTACGACGCACTCCAAGCTGGAGCTCAAACATGAAGAGTTCTTCGTACTTCATGCGATACGTAGCACGCTGCACATGGTCGAGCGAACGTGGTTGGTGTAGTTCTCGCAACGCATCTGTGCGGGGCATGAGCGCTTGTGCTTCGCATACAGACACTGGCAGCACTTCGCTCATCATTGGCAGCACGACGTCAAGACAATGTTCGACGATCATGCGCAACAGCCGCATGCTGATTCCGCTGTTACGCATGCCCTGCGTAATGGTGTACTTGGGAAGCGTCGTTCCGGTTCGATAGCGCTCTTCATCCTCTTCGTCGAGCTCCTCGAGTTCCGGATGATGAATCGTGAGCTGATTCCACCGCGCGTCATACTCCGGAACACCACTGATGACAAACGCTGCACCAACACGACACCGTTTGCTGTAGTACGTGATCTGATTCCAAAACACGAGATGTGCATCTACGCCAGATCCATCACGCACAACGACGGTGAGCATGGTCTTACCCTTCCCCACCGTTCGCTGTCGGACATCGGCGATTGTGGCAATCAGTGAAACTTCGCTGGTCACAGCATGTTGCTCGGCTGCCGCTTCTCCCGTCCACAAATTCGATGCACGGCACACCTGCATCAGCGATGCGATACTCTGAGCTGCGGTACGGTCCACATACCCTCGCGGTATGCGCCAAATCACGTCTTCAGCCGTAACAATACCTTCGTTCGCAAGCACCTCTGCACGACGCGGTCCGACACCTTTGATGTACTGCAGTGGGAGGATCGATACTGGTTGTGATGGTGGCATGCGGGAATTCAGCAATCAGCGAGGCGCTTCTTGCGCGGGAAGGGGTTGCTCTGCATTGGGAATGCCGACACTCTGCATCAGCAGCGTTTCGTCGGCTGCGAGGAAATCCAGAGTTCGACCCGATCTACGCACGCGGATCGTTTTGCGGAATGCATCGAGAATCCGCTCTTCAAGTACGACATTGTCTCGATCGGTACACGCCATCTTCGATGTCATGAGTGGACTAAACTGTACGGTGTCCTCTTGCTGCGTGAATGTTCCAAAGAACATGTTACAGCCGGTAAACCCTTGCACCTTGCTCTCCTCTATGAATCGAAACAGCGGCCGTCGCGGAAGCGACATCGTCGTGTCAATACGCTGATTGCCAACAGTGGTTATCTCCCAGGTGTCTTTCAGGAGTTCTGGTGCCGTTGCGCACCCAGTGGCAACCACGAACCATGTTGTGATGATGTAGATGAGCCAGGTGTGGCGAGAAAGAATGCTGTGTGTCATACATGGAATTTAGCGAGGACGAGCCTTACGCCACGTTTCGATTCTGTCAGAGAATACAACACGCAGCCGTGGAGCGCCTAGCGCTACCTGGGCAGCGAGTGATTCCGTCATGTAGGCAAGCAGGTAATCGACGAATGTTGCGTCACGCTCGCCAAGACGGCACCAAAGTGGTCGAAGCCAGCTCGAGGCCTGCAGTGTGCAGGCCCATGGGTCGTAGAGGATATGGCGCTCACTTCGTACAACCCGACGAAAGAGGTCGCGATACCAAGGTCGTACTCGACGGGCACGTGCAAGCGATGATGGGAACGGCGCTCCATTGGAGCTCCCCGTTGGCAGGCATTCCACTGCGTGCTGGATCAGCGAGCTCTCCCGAACGCGCTCCCGAATGTCCTTGAGTGTGAGTCGCTGCTGCGTGACAACAAATGTGTCCCGCTCGAGCCACAACGAATCTGTGACCGTCGATCGATAACCGATACGCATATGCATTGCCTCCATCATGCACATCAGGTACACATTCGTCCAGAAGGCGAGTCGAGCATTCGGCAGGTATGCCATCGGAACTGCCTGCTCGCACTGCAGCCTGAATCGACGGTAGACATCCGTGCGCACCGATCGCGTCGCAAGTCGCCCGCGATCAAGACTCTCACGCCACAGCGAATCGATCGAGGCGTAATCGATCACATCAGCATGCTCGTCGGATTGCATCGCCGGGCCTTGGGCATGCAGCATATCGGCAGCAGCAACTATGATCAGCGCGATCAGGAAGGAGTGTAACATGTATCTTCGTCGTATGAAGACTCAAGAGCGTGACGCCACGGTGTTTCGCACCATCGCAGAACTCCACGACTACCTTGCCAAAGCACGCGGGCGAGGAGATACCGTTGGCTGTGTACCAACCATGGGGTACTTGCACGATGGACATGCATCACTCATACGCGAAGCGGCTCAACACCACAAGGTTGTGGTCGTATCAATCTTCGTGAATCCAACGCAGTTTGGTCCTTCAGAAGATTTCGAACGCTACCCGCGCGACTTCGAACGCGATCAAGCGATTGTCGCTGATGCCGGTGGAACGGCAATCTTTTTTCCATCCGTTACAGAGATGTACCCTTCCGGTGCTCGCAGTACGATTCACATCGATGGCGTCACCGAGATGCTCGAAGGCGCGCACCGTCCGACACACTTCGATGGTGTCGCAACGGTTGTATCCCGGCTCTTCGAAGCAATGCTTCCCGATGAAGCTTTCTTTGGTCAGAAGGATTATCAGCAGACTCTCGTTGTGAAGCGGCTTGTAGCGACCTCTTCTATCGACGTTGTCAACCGCGTGACAGTGACCGTACTCGCAACACAGCGCGAATCCGACGGATTAGCGCGCAGCTCGCGCAACGTCTATCTTTCGGCCGAAGATCGCTCCGACGCCCCGGTGATCTTTCGTGCGCTGTTACGGGCACAAAACGCATTCCGTAATGGCGAGCGAACAGCTGACGCGCTCGAGAGTCTCATGCGCGAGGAACTCGCAACGGTACCCCGGCTAGAAGTCGAGTACGCGACTGCTGTTGATGCAATAACGCTTCGGCACGCTGACCATTACGCTCAGGGTCAATCGATTGTCTTGCTCATTGCTGCGCGGTTGGGATCAACTCGTCTGATCGATAACGTTGTTATTGAGTCTAAAGCGTGATGCGATAGAGCATCCACTGCGACATCTCCTCAGCACCGCGTGCCCGATAGAATTCGCGTGCCAACGTGTTCCAGTCAAGCACCTGCCAATCGACACGTCCGCAACCTCGCGAGCGACCGAGTTCGACAACCGTTGAAAACAGTGCTGATCCAGCACCACGTGTGCGTGCGTCGTCACGCACAAAGATGTCCTCGAGGTACATCGTTGGCTTTGCCAGGAACGAAGAATACGTCTCGAAACAAATCGCGTATCCGATAGCTTCATTGGCATCGTTCAACGCGAGGAACGACCAATACCGCGGATGTTCACTGAACGCATCAGCACGCAACCTCTCGATTGCGTCAATAGAGGGTCGGTCCAGGTTTTCGTAATCGGCCAGAGCACAGACCAACGCGATAAAATCATCAAATCGCTCTGGTGTGAGTGACACCACACGCATGATCACAACGCCGTAGAGAGAAACTCAACAAACGTCTGCGGATTCGATGTGAATGCAAGCTGATAACCTGACTGCGTAAGGTAGCTTCCATCAGATCGCAGAAGCACGTAGAGAGGGTTTGCCACCGTACCGTAGGACTTGAGCAAGTTCTGATTCGAAATGTACGGCTCCGACTTCCGATCGGTGTAGAGCTGGACGAGCACAAACTTCTTGAATGTCTCGACCACCATCGACTGCGGGAATACCGCCTTTTCCATTTTGCGACAGTTCACGCAGGAGAACCCTGTGAAGTCGATAAAGATCGGCTTGTTCTCGCGTGCAGCTACGCGCTTGGCTTCGTCGAGGTTTGAATACCACGTCATTCCATCATGCACAGACGTTCCTGCTTGGGCGATCGTAGCGCCAGCTGCTGCACTTCCAGTCGTCGACGCGGTTATTGGCGCTGCCACTCCGGTATTCATCTCGAGGAGAAGCTCGTGGTAATTTTCCGGGGGCAGCAACGCTTCAAGATCTGATGCCAAGGGCTTGCCGAGCATGCCCGCTACAAACCAGAATGCAAGTGTTGCAAAGATCACCGCGAATAATGCACGAATACCACTTACACGTTCAAGGGGCGAATCAAGCTTCATCTTGAACGTGCCGAGCAGGTAGAGCATGATGAGGAAGCACACAGCAGCCCATATGGCAAGGAACACTTCGCGCGGGAGAAGTCCGAGTCCGAATATGAATTCTGCCGTCGAAAAGAACTTTATTGCAGCTGCAATCTCAAGAAAGCCCATCACGACTTTTAGATTATTCATCCAACCTCCCGCACGCGGAAGACGCACGAGCAGTGATGGAAACATCGAGAGCCCAACGAATGGCAACGCGAACGCCGTTGCGAAGCCGAGTGTGCCCACTGCTGGATAGAGATAGTCACCGCCCGATGCACTCAAAAGCAGCGTACCAACGAATGGCACAGTGCAGGTGAACGACGTGAGCGAGAACGTGAGACCCATGAGCAGAATAGCAACCTTACCATCACCTTGCGACTTCTTATTCAGCGCATTCATGATCGACACAGGCACTTGAATTTCAAACGCGCCGAAAAGGTTGAAGGCAAGGATCATGAACAACGTACCGATGCCAAGATTTAGCCACGGATTTGCGGCAAGGTCCTGCACTGCCGTTCCACCGAAGATGGCCGAAGCAATGATACCGACAGCGGTAAACGTCGAAATGATGCCGAGTCCGAACAGCAGGCTTTCTTGAAGCCCCTTACCCTTGCTCTTCTCGTGTCGCTTTGTGAAGAACGATACCGTAATCGGAATCATTGGGAAGACGCATGGCGTGAGAAGCGCAAGGAAACCAACGCCCATTGCATACAGGAAGAAGCTCCACAGACCCTTCGACTTCTCAGTATTGATGGTCTGATCGCCAACGAATGCCGGAGCAAGCGTTTTGTGGAGCGTATCAACGGCAGCTCCAGTTGTCGCTGGTGCCGTTGCTTCATCGGCTGGCCCCTTGTACATGCCCGTGATCGCCACTGGCACTGCTATCGGATCGAAGTCCTCGAATGGCAGACACGACGTAGTGTCGCACATCTGCATCCCGAAGGTGAGCTTGAGGGCTGTCTTGCCCACCGGAAGCGCACGATCAAGGACAATGGCTGCTTGGACTTCGACGGTACCTTCAAGTTCTTCGGTGGTTACCTGCCACGACTCGTCGTACTTCTTGTGCGAACCCTTGAGCACCTTCGGCTTGCCGGCGAGCTTTGCCACGGACGCAGGAGCAACGGTCATTACTGTGTAGTCCGGACCCAGCCCATCTGGACCAACCGTCTTCGTGAATCCGTAGGAGTGCCAATGCTTGGCGATCTTCATCGAGATCTTCACTTGGACGGTATCGCCCGCAGCCCCCTGCATAGCCGGGATCGGTGCGATAGTCACTTTGTCCTTGCCCGATGGCATCTGCGCCACTACGGTGGTAAGGGTCAGTACGAGGGCGAGGATGCTTCCTACGAAACGTTGCGCATGCATCATGCTTCGGGGCCTTTGAGAAATTGCTGTCATCACCATACAGGCCATAAACTTACGCAACTATGGGCGTTCGTATCTTTGGCCAACTTATTCGTCATACTTCCCTCTCCATGGCATCTTCTACTACTCTCGACGCAATTCTGTCCCTGTCCAAGCGCAAGGGCTTTGTCTACCAATCCTCCGAGATCTACGGCGGCCTCAATGGTTGCTGGGACTTTGGTCCGCTCGGCGTAGAGCTACTGCGCAACATCAAGGACTCGTGGTGGAAGGCGATGACCTATCGCACCGACATCGTCGGCATCGACTCGTCGATCTTGATGCATCCTCGGGTATGGGAAGCCTCAGGCCACCTCCAGCAATTCTCCGATCCGATGATCGACAACAAGACGTCGAAGTCGCGGCATCGTGCAGACAACCTGATCGAAGAGTACATCCATCGCCTGCGCGCAAAGAACAAGACTGCCGATGCTGAACGTGTGGAGTCGCAACTCGCTGCGGCGCAGAATAACGACGACCTCCACCGCATTATTGTGGACAACGCGATCCCTGATCCTGTCTCGGGCACCACTGACTGGACCGAGGTACGCAACTTCAATCTGATGTTTGAAACGCATGTGGGTCCGGTAGCAGACGCAGCAAACGTTGTGTATCTCCGACCAGAAACAGCGCAAGGCATCTTCGTCAACTTCAAGAACGTGATGGACGCTGCGCGCATGAAGCCACCGTTTGGCATCGCGCAGATCGGCAAGAGCTTCCGCAACGAGATCAACACCAAGAACTTCCTCTTCCGCACACGTGAGTTTGAGCAGATGGAGATGCAGTTCTTCGTCAAGCCGGGATCCGAGGGCGAGTGGTTCGACTACTGGCGTCAGGCGCGCTGGGACTGGTTCGTAAACAATCTCGGAATCAAGGCCGATCACCTTCATCGCAAGCCGCATGAGAAGCTTGCACACTATGCTGCGGCCGCAGAAGACATCGAGTACTTGTTCCCGTTCGGCTGGGGCGAAGTTGAAGGCATTCACTCACGCACCGATTTCGACTTGGCTCGGCACCAGGAATTTTCCGGCAAGAAGCTCGAATACGTCGACACCGTCACCAAGGATCGCTATACGCCGTATGTGATCGAAACAGCTGTCGGTGCAACACGCACCTTTATGGCCCTTCTATGCGATGCATACGCCGAGGAAGAAGTTCCAACCGGCGACGGCGGCTCGGAAACCCGCGCCGTTATGCGCTTTGCGCCATCACTTGCACCCGTTACGGCGGCAGTCCTTCCGTTGGTGAACAAGGACGGCATGCCGGAAGCGGCTCAGGCTATCATGCGGAATCTTCAGCGGTCCTTCCGTGTTGACTACGACACGAGCGGAGCAATCGGACGCCGCTACCGTCGCCAAGATGAAGTCGGCACGCCGTTCTGCATCACAATCGATGGCGAGACGCTCAGCGACTCTACCGTAACGCTCCGCGATCGCGACACCATGCAGCAAATTCGCGTCCACACCGACGCACTATCTGGCGAGATACGACGTCGACTCGAAGCGTGAAGACCCGTCACCTTATCATTCCTGCCCTGATTGCACTCATCACACTCTCCTCCGAAACGAGTGCTGTTGAGGACGGGGGCTCGTATGCACGACTGGCACGATCGATTGAAGCGTTTGGATCGGTCTTTCGTGAGGTGACATCAACCTACGTTGATACCCTCGCACCAGAGGATCTGGTCGAGGTTGGCATCGATGCGATGCTCAAGAGCCTGGATCCGTACAGCACGTACATGCGTGGCGACGAAACCGAAGACATAGATGTTCTCACTGGTGGATCATACGTGGGTTTTGGCTTTACCGTTGGAGTGCGCGATAGCTTGCTGACGATTCTCGAGGTGCGTGCCGACGGACCTGCCTATGCCGCGGGTGTGCGCGTTGGCGACCACCTTGTAGCGGTCGATGCCGACCGCACCGACACGCTCGCTCCGTCCGAGCTGCGTCCGTTTTCTCGAGGATTACCCGGAAGCACGGCTACATTGCGATTTACCCGTCCAGGCATGCGCGACACAATTGTTCGCTCCATTCCTCGTGCGTCCTTGCCCCTTGAACTCGTTGGCCATTCGCAACTGCTGCCCGGTGGCATCGCCTATGTGCGCCTCGTGCGCTTCGGCCGCGGATCTGGCAATGCTGTTCGTGAAGCCATCGCCGCTATGGCTCAGAGTCACAAGCTCAACGGTGTTGTCCTTGATCTTCGAGATAATCCAGGGGGCTTGCTAGACGCCGCTGTGGATGTTGCCGAGGTGTTTGTTCCCCGGGGTAGTGTGATTGTAACAACACGCGGACGTGGTACGCGCGAAACACGCGAGTACGTTTCGCAAGACGATCCGCTTGTGCCCGCCTATCCGCTGGCTGTGCTCATCAACGAGCGCAGCGCCTCAGCCTCCGAGATCGTCGCAGGCGCAGTTCAAGATCTTGATCGTGGCGTCATTCTCGGGAGGCAGTCATTTGGTAAGGGTCTGGTTCAAACTGTGTTGCCGCTACCAAACGAGGCATCACTAAAGCTGACCACATCCCGCTACTTCACACCGTCGGGTCGGAGTATCCAAAAAGTGAACTACGGGAAACGTGCCAGTGACGCAACTACCGAATTCTATCTGACACGCAATGGTCGTCGTGTTGATGGACGACACGGAATTACGCCAGACTCCCTCGTCACTGATTCGGTGCTGCCGAGCGCTCTGGCCTATCTCGATGCCGAGTATGCCTTCGGACGTTTTGCGTCGCGATATACGGCGCGAATGGACTCGCTTCCGACATCGTTTTCCGTAACTCCCGCTGTCGTCGATAGCTTCGTCAAGACATTGGCCTCACTCCCACCGGCCAAACGCTCGCCCGTGCTGGCCCAACTGGCAGACGTCCGGCTCAAAGCGGTTTCAGCTGGATGGTCGGGTGCTGCACTTCACGGGCTGGGCTATGCCGAGCGTTCTATCGAGCGCGAACTGGAAAAGACCATCCGACAGCACCAACGCACACTTGCTACCCACCTTGATCGTGAGATTCGAGCCCGTTTCGATACGCCGAGAGCTCGCGAAGAACGCACTCTCGCGGTCGACCCTTTGGTACGTGTTGCCAGGGAGCTTCTCCGATCACCGTCCTACCACGCGATTTTAGGCAGCCAAGTCCCGTCGGATCATTAACTTTGCCCCCCGCGGCCCATGGCCGTTCTGCACGAAGAAGCGACGGAGTTCGTCGTTTCACTGCTATGATTTGCAACCCGAGGTCAGCCGATGAGGATTACCAAACAATACACCAACCGCGAAAGCCAATCGCTCGATAAGTACCTGCAGGAGATTGGTCGCGTTGACCTTCTCACAGGTGACGACGAGATTGTGCTCGCTCAAGCCATCAGACGTGGCGGCTTCGAAGGGTCCATGGCCCTTGAACGCCTCGTGAAGGCCAACCTGCGCTTCGTGGTTTCGGTGGCAAAGCAGTACCAAAATCAGGGTCTTTCCCTTGGCGACTTAATCAACGAGGGCAACCTCGGTCTGATTAAGGCTGCAAAGCGTTTCGACGAGACACGTGGTTTTAAGTTCATCTCGTATGCCGTGTGGTGGATTCGTCAGTCGATTCTCCAAGCACTGGCCGAACAGTCGCGTATCGTTCGTCTCCCCCTAAACCGTGTCGGGGCGCTGAATAAGATCGGCAAGAAATTCTCCGAGCTTGAGCAACAATACGAGCGCGAACCAACCGCGGCGGAACTTGCAGAGCAACTCGAGATGTCGATCGCTGAGATCTCCGAAACAATTAAGATTTCTGGACGCCACCTTTCGGTGGATGCACCGTTCGTGCAGGGCGAGGACAATCGCCTCCTTGACATTCTTCCGAACGATCAACAACCGCCTCCCGACAGCGAACTCATGCGTGAGTCGCTTCGCGTGGAGGTTCAGCAAGTGCTCAACACGTTGAGTGAGCGTGAAGCCGAAGTTATTCGCCTGTACTTCGGTCTCGACGATCAGCAAGCGCTGACGCTGGAGGAAATCGGTGAGAAGTTCAACCTAACACGCGAGCGCGTGCGCCAGATCAAGGAAAAGGCGATTCGTCGCCTACGCCATGCATCACGTTCAAAGACACTTCGCACGTACCTCGGCTAAGGCCGAAACATCACGTAGATTTGCAGGGCATGTGAACAACATGCCCTTTTTTATTCGCGACAGCTCATGTTGAACAACACACGTATGATGGATGAATACATCGGCGTGATCGCCCGCACACACGGTCTCGATGGAACGGTGCTACTCGTCGATGCAGTATCGCTTCCCCAACCACTCGTGAACGGGACCCGTATTGGCATCGGCTACAGTCGCGAATTCACTACGATCTACACTGTCGCGGAATTCTCTGCTTCATCACACCGCACGACTCTCCGTCTGGTCGAGTGCACGACGGCCGATGCAGCGGCGCTGTTCATTGATCAGGCCGTGTATGCTGCAAGCGAAGATATTGGGGTCGATGATTCCGACCGGCATCGCATTGGCGACATCGAGGGATGCCGCGTCGTGACGAGCGATGGCGAGCTTGTTGGCACGGTGACCGATGTGTGGCTCATGCCTGCCAATGACGTGTGGGTTGTGACAGCGCCAGATGGGTCGACAATCCCAATGCCCGTCATTGCCGATGTCGTCAAAGAGGTTAACATCGAGGAGCGCTGTATCACCGTTGAGCTTCTGCCTGGTTTGCGTGAGATCACCGGCACGTCTGGAGATACCTCGGATGAGTGACGCACGCCTTCGGATTGATATCGTGTGCGTGGTGCCGCAAGTTCTTACATCGGTAATCTCCACATCGATCGTCGGACGCGCCTGTGAGCGTGGCCTCGTCGATTTAGTGCTGCACAATCTTCATGATTACGCAACTGATCGATATCGCCACATCGACGATACGCCGTATGGCGGAGGGGCTGGCATGATCATTCAGTGCGAGCCAGTGTTTGCGTGCATTGAAGCATTGAAGAACGAACGCACCTACGATGAGGTGATATATCTCTGTCCCGATGGTGAGGTGCTCACACAATCGACATGCAATTCGTTGTCGCTCGCGACAAACCTTATCCTCCTGTGCGGACATTACAAGGGGATCGACCAGCGTATTCGCGACGTTCTGGTAACACGTGAGATCTCGATAGGCGACTATGTTGTTACGGGTGGCGAAATCGCAGCAGGTGTTCTTACCGATGCAATTGTGCGCCTGATACCTGGTGTTGTGAGCGATGCGGAGAGCGTGCTCGACGATTCATTCATGCACGGACTGCTTGATGCTCCGATGTACACCAAACCAGCCGTGTTCCGTGAGATGTCCGTTCCCGATGTTCTCTTGAGCGGTAATCACGCACACATCCGCGCCTGGCGTCAGGAACAGTCGCTTGCGAAGACCACCCAGCGGCGACCCGACTTGGTAATGAAGGACGGTGAGACGTGATCATCGCTGAGTCAACGCACACCGTTGCAAATCGCCACAACGATGCGATGTACTGCACTGTGACGCCTACCCACGGAGATGCACCGCGTGTTCCATTACTGCTGATCCTCCATGGCTTCAAGGGATTTCGCAACTTTAGCTTTCTGCCATGGATCGCACAATCCGCATCGCAGATGGGCATGATGTCCGTCCGAATGGATTTCTCCCTCAATGGCATGAATGGCACCTCGTGGATGGTGCAGGATGCAGATGCCTTTGCACGGAATACGATCTCACGCGAAGTCGATGATGCGCACGACATGCTCACCGCACTGACGTCCGACGTCGCATTTGCACACGTGCGAGAACGTTGGGATGGACGGCTCTTTGTGATTGGACACTCGCGTGGCGGTGGCATTGCGCAAATCCTCACCCGTGAGATGATCGACGCCGAGCCTAACAGGCTTATCCGTACTGTTGTTCTCAACTCAGTTGGAACGTGGAATCGTTGGACCCCTCGACAGCGCGACATCTGGTCGCACGAGGGTGGAATGACGTTCACCAACGAGCGCACCGGACAGCAGCTGCGGATGAACATGTCGTACATCGACGATCTTGAACAACACGCTGAACGTCTTTCCCTGATCAATGCTGCTCGGAGCTGCGGCGAGAGTCTTCATTTCGTGCATGCAGAAGCGGACTTGACTGTGCCACTGGCCGAAATCATCACATTGCGCGAAGCGTCACAATGTGCTGCAGAGCTCAGCATTATCACCAATACAACACACACATTTGGCATGACACATCCAATCGAGCGCATTACGCCTGGCTTGGTTGATATGATCTTCACTCTACGTACATGGCTTCTACGCTGATGTCTCGCACCAGTCTCGTTCTTGCGTTGCTCATCCTACTCACCGGATGCGAGCTCTTTGTGATTGGCGGACGTCAACGTCGCCAGCGCCCGATTGAGCGCAGCCAGCGCAGCGCTCCTGGAGTTGTCCATCTGTTTGCAGCAGAACTTGACAGCGGCAACACCACCGCTGCAACGGAACTGTTGCGCAACCCGGCAGGTGGGTCGCTCCTAGCCATTGAAAAGTTCGAACTCGCCGACGATCTCGTGCGGTGGCAAACGCTAATGGCTGGGAAGATGATCACCGACACAAAGGTTGACACCGTGAGTGCAACAGCACACACGGTCAACATCACTGTTGACTACATCCGCAAGATGCAGTTCACAACGATCAGTGCCCAAAACCTCTGGTGGATCACGCGCATTCAGGATGTAACGCCGAAGCGATAACGATCCGAGCTCTTCGTCTTACTTGGCCACGACAACAGATGTCGTACTCACAGCTCCACCAATCGCGATGCGAACCACGTACGTGCCTTGCGGCAGTTCTGCTGTGGACAACCATACGCGGTGATCGTCTCCTGCACGAACGCTCAACGACGTTCCAGCAATCACTCGCTCACCGACCATCGAGAGAAGATCGATGGTCGCCTGACCATCGTGTTGCGGCGTAAAGCGAACACCCACACGATCGGAAGCAGGTTGCGGGGCGATACCACACCGCACGACTGCAGGGAAGCCTAGATCATTCACACTCACCGGAGCTAGGTGACGCTGCACAGGCTCGCCAGTTGGCGAAATAAAGACATGCCCAGCTGGAGTAACAGTAACACCTGAAACAGAGCCATCGCCTGGCAGTCCGTCACGCATGACAGTAAAGATCTGCCCATAATTCGGCGCGCGAAATGGTCCGGAACTCTTTTCAGTGCCAACCCACATGTCGCCATTGGGTGCAAATGCAATCGCAGAGATACGGTTGTTCGTTACATCGCGATTGTCCCATGCTGAGTCGAGGTACTTCCACGATTCACCGTCGTTCGTCGACTTCAAGACAACAGCATTCTGCGTCTTGGCAGAACCGGGCAGCGCATTGCGACCAACATAGATGTGGCCGAACTTGTCGTATGCGAAGGTCGAATACAGGTCATCAGATTCGTTAGAGTTTCCATCACCGTTGTCAATGCGTCGCCATGACGCACCACGATCTGTTGTTCGGAACAGCCCCTTGTTATAGGCAGCCGATACGAACATCTTGGTTGAATTCGGAGATAAGAACACTTCAAACAGCGATGATGTACCGCTTGGCAACCCCAACGGGATGTTGATGAAGGACGCACCATCATCGGATGAGAACCGTGCACGTAGGTTGGATGCACCCGCATCATACCCTAGGAATATCTGCGTTGGTGCACCTGCTGGTGACTTCACCGAGACGCTGATGCGCGAATTCGATCCGATGTCTAGACCTACGTTCAGCTTGTTCCATGTTCGTCCATCATCCGATGATCGCAACAAGCCAAGGCCGTTAACAGCGGCGTAGAGACGATCTTGCGTGTCAATCACGAGTTGATTGACAGGGAACCAGTTCGGTCCACCATCGTCGATCCCCTGATCGAATGCCTCCCACGTGGTGCCGTTATCAGTGGATCGATATACTTTCGAGAACGGCGTGCCTACGAAGATATGCCCCTTAGAGTTCGACACCATGGTGGTTGTTGCCGACGGCGGACCGTCAGTCGACTGCCAGAACTGACCGAAGGCAGAAACCGAAACAACGGCCAACATGATAGCTGTAAGTGAAAGTCGCATGGGAAACCTCTTCGAGGAACAATCAATCGTACCTTTGCAGCGTCAAGATACCACTTTTCACGACGGCTTGGGGTGTTATGCACGTTCACTTCATTGGAGTTGGTGGCACAGCGATGGGTTCTGTAGCTATCGCGTGCACAATGCAAGGCCATACAGTAACCGGAAGCGATGGTCCGCTCTACCCGCCAATGAGCGCTGTGCTGGATACAGCAGGTATCACCCGCTATGAAGACTACAGCGCAGAGCGCCTGCGGGCGCTGAATCCGGATCTGATTGTGGTCGGTAATGCGATCAGCCGGGGCAATCCGGAACTCGAATGCGTCTTAACAGATCGCCGTTCGATGACCTCCATGGCAGATTTCGTTGGGAAGCACCTTATTAGCCGCAATACATCGATTGTGTGCACTGGGACGCATGGCAAGACGACGACGTCCAGCATTGCTGCGTGGCTCCTGGCGCATGCCGGCCGTGAGCCAGGGTTCCTGATTGGCGGCGTACCGGGCAATTTCGACGTTGGCTGCCGTCCGGTGCCAGAGCACCTGCACGACTCGCATGCTGGTGTGTTTGTGTCGGAGGGAGATGAGTACGACACAGCATTCTTCGACAAGCGAAGCAAGTTCGTACACTACCGACCTACGATTGCGATCGTCAATAACATTGAATTCGATCATGCCGATATCTTCGGATCACTTGAGGATATCATTCGCTCATTCACGCATATGATCCGCGTGATTCCGCAAAATGGCGTTGTCCTGGTGAATGCAGATGATGCCAATGCTCTGATTGCTGCAGCCCATGCCCCATGTCCGGTTGAGAGCGTTGGCACGCATCCCGGCGCGACATGGCGCTTGATCGATGTTGACGAGGATGGCATCAACACGCATTGGACGCTCCTTCGGAATGGCGTTGCGTACGGCCGATTCCAGCTACCGATGCCAGGCGAACACAACATTCGCAACGCGTCGATGGCAATTGCTGCTACAGCGCATGCGGGTCTTACTGCTGTGGAGCAGCAGGCGGCCTTGATTGATTTTCGTGCTCCGAAGCGACGCCTCGAAGAGATCGCACAATGGAATGCATGTCCGGTGATCGACGATTTCGCGCACCATCCAACGGCGATTGCGAAGACGATTCAGGCGCTCAACCAACGATTCCCCGGAGCGCGCCTGCACGTTGTCTTCGAACCACGTTCAAACACGACCACACGCAACTTCTTCCAGGATGAACTGGCTACCTGTTTTGCAGGTGCTGCCACAGTGTGTATTGGACCCATCAATCGACCGGAACGATATCGAGAGGACGAGCGACTTGACACGCATAAGCTGTTGCTCGACTTGTCGAATCTCGGAATTGACGCACATGCCCTTGATCCTTCACGGGCTTCCGATCGAACATGGGGCGCAGACATTGTCGCGATCCTCGCTGAACGCATTTCTGCTGGAGACGTCATCGCCGTGCTGAGTAATGGCGATGTCGGTGGCCTTCGTGCGATGCTTAGTTCTCAATCATAAGCTTGCGCAACACGGGATCCGACGTCCCCTCTTCATCGGTAACACGGTAGAAGTAGAGGCCTGGTCCGACGCGCTCACCAGTGGAACGTGAGAGATCCCACTGAATACCACCACTTCGATCACGCGTAACGAGCTCGACGACGGGGCGCATCATTGCGTCAAGCACGACAATGCGTGCTGAGGCAGTTACTCCTGCGAATGTCACACGTTCATCACGCTGTAGCTTCACTGGATGCGGGTACACATACGCCGCCGCAAGGTCATCAGCGCGAATCGTAAACTCGCGCGTACGGCCAGCCCCCGAGGTCATCACTGCGCCGTCAGAGCCCGTAACGCCTGTTATCGTAAGTGCGTATGGCACACCTCGTGGGAGCAATGGAGTAGATGGGTCAAGAGTCAGCGCAACCTCACGTGTACCACGTTGTTCAGCGCGGATCACGGTTCCTACTGGTTGCAGTGCATAGTTGCTCGCAATCTCAGCAGACGCATCCACATCGTGTGAGAATCCTACAACGAGCGATGTCGGCGTGTCGACACGCAGCGTTGCGATGATCATGTCTTCTCGCCGTAACAGATCGTCGCGAACAATCAGTGCAATCGATGTGTCGACTACGGGAAGTGTTGTTGCACTTGCAATACCGGCGATCGATACAATGCACTGACCCTCTGCGTCGAACGGTGGGAAGTGTACGACTGCACGTCGTGCATCCCCTGCAGTTATCGATGTGGCACGGACTGCGCGTTGTGCTGATCCATCCGACAGAAAGATCCATGATGGTTCGATATGCTGAAGAGCCAAATCACCATCGAACGTTATCTCAAGGCTGAGTCCACTGCGTAGCAACTGACGCGACACACTATCTGGCGCTACCCGTGCAACACGCACGGGCGCATCAAGCAGTACCGTCACCGGTACCGACGACGTGCTCAGCTTTCCGCTCGGCAACACAGCGCGCACAGCGAACTGCATCGACCGCGCACCCGGTATTGGTGTGATGCTAGCGCGCACCAAGCTCACCGTATCTACTGCCTGCCGCAATCTGCCATCAGCAGCTGCTTCGACAACGTACGCCGTTGCTGATGCCACAGGCATCCAATCAAGATCGATGCGTGTTGCTGTGCGGCGGCGTGCTCGCAGTGACGAGGGCACATCGTCCCCCGCCAGTGGGTTTCTTTCGTAGAATCGAAACCCCGTCATTGCACCGATCATCGGCACTGTAGTACCGACACCAAGTTCATTGATACCATTGCCCGTGAAATCATGGATGAGCATACGTGGGGTGACGACGTCAGGCTGATACCACAGCGGTTCGATACGTCCGTTCTGCATGCCGAAGACGTAGAGTCGAGGGTAGACGCAGATGGCGATCTCATCGCCTGCGTTTTCATCGAGGTTCCCGACTCCCACGCCGTTGCGAAATCCTATGCCGTAGCGTACGCCTTCGAAGTGCTCAGTCCAAACAACCTTGTAGCCTGAAGTTGACCATTGCACCATGCGGTAGGTCCACAATTGTCGACTATACTCACGATCGGCATTTGCCTGCGTGCTGTCAGGAACACCGTAGACGATCTCTGGACGCCCATCGCCATCGACATCACCTGCAGTGACGTACCCCGAGCCCCCTGCCCCATCCTGTTGAATGATCGTTGGAGGTGCGAATGCTGTACCATCCCATGCTCCAATAATCAGATCTCCATCTGTATCAGAAAATGCAACGTCCATACGCCCATCGCCATCGAAGTCGCCAGTCGCAATACTCACTTCATCGACACGATTCGTACTCGCACCAGGTGGTGGTTGACTTGTGTTGGCAATACGTCCGAGTGTCTCGAACTGATTGTTACGATAGGTCACCACAGTGCATCCAGAATCCGACAACATCAGCAGTTCTTCACGACCATCACCATCGATATCAGCAACGCCGGCCCCTTGACGCTGATTGAGCGTATCTGCAAATAGCACGCGTGCGAATGGTGTACCGTTAGGTGTTGCCTGTTCGAAGAGAACTGCCTTGCCAATCACATGACAAAACACCTCGTAGAGTCCGTTACCGTTCACATCCGAAATGCCGCGCGGTATCCACGTGGCATTCAGTGAATCACGGACACGCCATGTTTTGCCATTGAAGGTCATAGTTCGGATTGTTCCGAATGAGTTGCCTGAGAGATCCGTCATCACAACAGTCTTTGTACCATCACGATAGAGATCACGGACATCATTGAGAACATAGCCCGACCAGTAATCTATCTGTGTGGTGATCCAGCCCAATTCTGGAGCAGACGCTGTGGAAAGTCGAACGCGCAGTATCGTATCTACCGTTTCATTCTCTCGAGAAGAACACGACGTAGTCACCTCCCCTACGGAGTCCTGTGCAGCAAGCTCAGGAAGCACAAGACTATGAAGACGCACGTGTCGCCGCACGTCACTGAACACCGTCGAGTCGCCGCCATCCGTTCGCATCACTACGACCGCTGTGGACGGTTGCGTGGTGCGCACAGTGACAACAGGAACTCGTCGGTCTGTCTTCCATGCCGAGAGCACGTCAATGCGCTCGATCTCACACGCAGAGCCGACGATCGTGATGCGCCGCCGATCTTCGAACGAACGTCCATCATCGGCAAGAGCACGCACGCGCACCGTGAAGAGTCCGTCGGCAAGGCTATCGAGTGAGATACTTGCGAGCGGAGCATTGCGCACAGCATTGGTCGACATCGCAAGCTGCCGCCAGGTCGCCGGATCAATACCATTCCCGATATCGACATGATAGACCGATTGATTGACAAGATTCACCGTACCGGTGACAACGATCATCGATTGTGCACGACGATCAATACGCTGCTCATTCGTCGGGGATGTGATGCGCAATACTGATGCGCCTACCTGCGCCAGTGCGACATCGGCACGAAGTCGTCCAGCGCCAAAACTGGGATCCCATCCCGATGCCCCGAGATCAAGCGACGACACCTGAAGCGTCGCACGAATCTCATCAGCCGTCATAGCAGGGTACCGTTCACGAAGCAGCGCCGCAGCCGCTGCAACATAGGGGGCAGCAAACGACGTACCGTTAACGCGCCGGTAGCGCGAATTCACCGCAGTGGTAACAATCCCCTCACCTGGAGCGGTGAGTGCAACCAGCGAGCCCATGCTTGAAAACGGCGATCGACGATCGTCACTATTGGTCGAACCGACGGCAATCACATCGTCGTATCCCGCAGGATACTGCCGTGAGATAGCGCCTGAGTTGCCCGACGATGCGATCATCACAACATTCATCGCTGAAGCAAATGCAACAGCATCGCGAAACATCGGCGAATCGACTCCGTCGCCAAAGCTCATGTTGACGATGTCAACTCCTGTGAGTGCAGCGTAGATCAGCGCACTAGCGATGTCGTCTTCTTCGCCATTTCCTGTAGCATCAAACGTCCGCAGGGCGCGTAGACGTGCGCCGATTGCAAGACCGGCAATACCAACACGATTGTTTGCCGTCGCAGCGATAACGCCACCAACCGACGTACCATGCCCCTGTTCGTCAAAGGGGATTGGGTCGCGGTCGCGATCATCCCCAAGATTGCGCACCGCTTGATCAACAAAGTCATATCCGATGACGTCGTCAATTACGCCGTTTCCGTCATCATCGAGGTTGTTGATGTCGCCGAACACGTTATCAATCTCCACAGTCGACGGCCAGTCGTCAAAACGTCCGTTCCCATTGATATCCTCACGCGCCGAGATCGCCATAGCATCAACGAGATCTTCATGTAGCCAGTCGATGCCGGTATCAAGCACACCAACAACGACGCCCTTCCCTGTTGCAAGAGTCCATGCGGATGCAGCGCCGAGAAGAGACAGTGCATACTGATCACCCACTAGCGAATCATTGGTTAGCGACTCAGTTCGCAGACCATGTACCTGGTAGCGTGCGACGGGCCGAATATCTACGATGTCGTCATGCGCACGAAGGCGTTCAACCTGCGCTACGTCGGCGATGTCAACGATGACATATCTCGACAGAGCCTCGAGCGCTCTGCGCTGCTCTAGCGACTGGATGCGATCGGATCGCTTGACCGCATCGGCCATGCGGTCGATCACTGTACGTGGACGGAATACTGTTAGCGCCGCAGGCACGTCGCGTGTGCGGAGCGTCACCACATACTGCTCAGCCGACAATTGAAGGCTGCAGATGATCAATAGTGCGATTCGGAGAATCATCTTCATAGTCAGGTCGCGTATAAATCACGTCGAGCAAATGCCATGGCAAGTCGCAGAACAGCAAGATCGACATCTTCACCCATATGCTCACGTACGTGCCGCAACTTTGCAAATCGATGATACCGGAGATACTCATAGACCTCATCATACACACGCTCATCAATCAAGTTGAATCGCTCAACAATCAGACCACCCTCGATTGCACGCTGTAACGCGTGTGCTGCGGCAGGTGGCGTTTGACGGGCAATCCTTGCAAGCTCGTGCAGTGTTAGGCCGGAGCGGACAAGACCAGCTACGAGGATTGCTTCGTCGTCGCATCGTACCTTGGGCACGGCCCGCGATTGAACGTCGGTGACGTCCACGATGCACTGAACAAGTTCATTA
>CAMCXP010000025.1 GCA_945883395.1 Melioribacter roseus P3M-2 | reverse complement strand
GACATCCCCGTGAAGGTGACCATCAACGAAGTGATTGAACTTGCAAAACGATACTCTACAGATAAGAGCGGAACGTTCATCAACGGTATTCTCGACGCTGTTGTGTTGGAATTGCAGGAAAAATCTCTCATTGTCAAGACTGGTCGCGGACTAGTCTCCTAACCCCTCGAAACTATTGTCCCTTCCTTTTAGGAGTTTGCACATGGTTGCACGACGTTGGTTTCTCTCGTTCATCGGGCTCGGCCTTGTGCTGTTTGCCCTTGCCACTCAGACATCGGTTGCACAACGTTGGAACTGGGTTGTTCCTGCCGTTGGCCCGAGCTTCGATGAAAGCCGGTCGCTGGCAATGTTCCCAAGCGGCGATCTGATAATAGGCGGAGTGTTCTCCGACTCGCTGATGTTCGGAACACAGCAGATTAAGTCCTTCGGTAACTACGATGTCCTTACCGCACGTTACAACAGCAAGGGACGCTACATCGGTGGACTAAACTATGGCAGCTTTGATGCCGATGATGCGCAATCGGTTGTTGTCGATAAGAACGGCAACTACTACGTCGGTGGAAGCTTCTCAACAGAGGCATCTATCGCAACAGAGCTGATTGAGGCGCTCGATCCAAGCTCGACAGATATGTTCATTGCCAAGTTCAACAACATTGGCATTCTTCAATGGGTGAAGGTCTTCGGATCGACAACCTATGACGAGGGCGCTCCATACATCGCGGTAGACTCCCTTGGTGCTGTCTACGTGGCAGGGGGCTTCGGTGGAACAGCCGAGTTTGGTACACGCAAAGCAATATCGGGCGGAAAGATGGATGCGTTTGTTGCGAAGATGTCAGCCAACGGCGATTTCATCTGGGTGCAAGGCTGGGGTAGCACAGAGAACGACATGGCAACAGCGGTGTCGGTATCTCCAAATGGCGATCGCATCTACGTCTCAGGTACATTCATTGGCAATGTGTCGTTCGGTAATGCGACGTATGAGAGCTTTGCTAACAAGATGGACTTCTTTGTCCGTGCATTCGACGCAAACGGTGGCGCACGCTGGACAAAGCGCATCGGCTATAGCGGTGATGATCGCATCATTGCTTCAACAACACAGACGGATGGCAAGCTCGTGCTTACGGGTGCTATTCGTCAGACAACCACGTTCGACACGCAGACGATCTCTGCCAACGGTGAATTCGAATCAGACTTCTTCATCAGCCGCATCACGAAGGATGGAGCAATCGAATTTCTCAAGCGCTATGGCGGTACGTTCGAAGACGTAGGCAAAGCAGTCTACACCGATGCCAAGGGTGCAATCTTTGTTACGGGATACTTTGACTCAACAACGACGGTTGAGGGCTTCATCGAAGAATCTGCCGGTGGTCGCGACGGTTTCGTCACACGTATCAAGTCGAATGGTGATGTCGACTGGTATCGCAGTTTTGGTGGCGAGTACGACGACGAAGGTCGCGGCATAGTTGTTGATCCGAAGAATGTGCCATACATCACAGGTATCTTCGACACACGTTGCTCATTCGAAGACATCGAGATTCAAGGCGATGGCTTCTCTGACATCTTCATTGCAGCGCTCGATTGTGGTCCATCAACAAGTCTTACACCACGCAGTGGCGCACTCGCGATCTGCGAGGGACAAGACAGCTTGATTACTTCCCGATTCGGATATCCAGCCTATGAATGGTATGTCAACGGACAGAAGGATGCGACAACGGGGTATCGTTATCGCACAGGATCACTCACTGTTGGCTCGTACACAGTGTACTGTCGCGTCACAGGCTTTGATGACTGCGTTAAAAGCACCGACACAATCACAGTCAGTGTTCGCCCGGGTCTTCCGATTCCAACTATCACGCGTGATAGCGACGTCCTCACGTGCTCAGTACAAAACATGAAGTATCAATGGTATCGCGAGGGTAAGGCAATCAACGGTCAGACAAGCCAGACTGTGAAGACAATCGGTGATGGCAACTATCGCGTGCAGATCATGGACTCTACTGGTTGTGATCGCTTCTCAGACAATTTCCTCGTAGGCACAACAAGTGTGTTCAACGATGAGACCGGTGCAACGATCACACTGTATCCAAATCCAACGGGTGGCCAGTTCACAATCGCTGGTGCAGAAGGCAGCGAGGTTACAGTTACCGATATGCTCGGTCGCCTCGTAACACGCACCGCATCAATCGGTACAACGGAGGTTCTTACGATCGACGGTGGTGTTGGTACCTATGTTGTCACACTACGCCAAGGTCGTGTTACGCGCACGCTTCTGATCACGAAGCAGTAAGGGGCCGCGCTGGACGTCGCGTGCAAACGCGAACAACACAGGAATGTATTCAATCGCAAGGGCGACGGGGTGTTCAAACCACACTCCGTCGCCCTTGTACGTTGCATAGAATACTCCGTAGACACACATCGTGGTCGCCCATGTGATGGTAGATCGCAATGGCGCGAACGGCAACAATAGCACGGGTAGGATGATGTACCATGCGTGTACAACAGGCGAACAGATCAGCAACGCAAGGTAGGTCATCATCGCCGCTGCAATTGGTTGCTTGTGATGGCGACGCCAAATCGCTGCAGTGAGCACGAGAGCTAGCACGCCCAGCACAAGACGAATGTGATCCGGTGTGAGCCAGGCCGAGCTCAGCCATGTCAGCATGCTGTACAACAGCGAGTTCGCCTGCCAGTGCGCAGCAAACACAGGTAGCGATCCAACCACAGAGCTCGATGACGCAACAAATGGTAGATACGTTGCGATCACTACTGCGCAGACGACGCCGAGCACGATTATCTGCTCACGCCGCGTACGACCCCGAAGCAGCACAGGAATGAGAAGAATCGGCACATACTTGATACTGATCGCGAGTGCGATCAACACCGCTGCAACAATCCATCTGTCACGTGTGAGTGCAATCACACCGAGCAGTGCCATAGCCGCCATAAGCACGTCGCTGTGAATGTCGCCTACGCCGTGAAGGAGCACAAGAGGACTTATGCATGCGACTGCGATCCAGGATCTATCTCGTGCTTCGGCAGTCCGCAGTGCGATGCCGAGTAGCACTACAACAGCGAGCCACCATACAATCTCAAACCCAACTCGTGATGGCGTGCCAATGACCGACACCAGCGCACCCGCAATGAGCTGCATGCCGGGCGGATAAATCGTCCGCATTGATGCATACGGCATATCATCAGGAAGTACTGTGCCGTCGGGGAGCAATGTGCGATGCTGGATAAGGGGCTCGCGCAACGGCGAGGATGCATACGGGTTATCGCCAGAGGCTACCACGATGCCATCCCAGAGATACCGCTGTGCATCGTCAGTAAACACATCGTGCAATGGTGCAGCAAGCATTGCACAAAAGGCAACGCCAATCAATAAGCTTTGATGCAATCGATGAGGTTGCTCAGCATCGGATCGAAGTGTGCTGATCACAAGGAGTAACCAGCCAATCGAGCCAACACACCACATCGCAGTGTCGAATAGTGCGGAACTCGTGAAGAGCACGTGCGTGCCCGCGAGCATGATGATACTCGTACCACACAGAATGAGGGCGAATGCGCTATTGAATCGCATAGCGGAGAATCGTCGCAATGATTTTCACGCCGGCACGCACCGATCCGATAACTGTTCCGCTGATCTTCGACACGCCAATGCGCTTGCGGTATCTGACCGGAACCTCCAGCACATGCACACCGTCACGTGCTGCCTTGATCTGCATCTCGACTGTCCAACCCCAGGTACGATCAACCATGTTCATCGACGCAAGCGTTGTCCATCGCACGGCACGGAGCGGACCAAGGTCGGTGTAGCGCACGCCCCAACGCATTGCAATAAGTTGTGTAGCAAGCCAGTTGCCAAACCGCTGTTGCGGCGTCAGCGCGCCACGCTCTGCCGTGCCGAGTACGCGGCTGCCAAGACAGAAGTCAGTCTCGCCGCTGGCTACATACTCTATGATGCGGCGTGCATCGTCTGGATGATCGCTTGCATCTCCATCCATAAACAGCACAATGTCGGGAGGATCACTGCGCAGATCGTCGAGTCCGCGCAAACAGGCAGCCCCATAACCACGCTCGTGTTGATGGACGACAATTGCACCAGCGTCTCGCGCGATATCAATCGTTCGATCAGAGGAGCCATTGTCGACAACGATCACGCGATCCACATCACGAATGATGGAACCGACCACGATGCCAATAGAGCGTTCTTCGTTGAGAGCCGGAATCAGTGCGACCGATCGTTGGCCCAACATCAATCATTGTCCTTGCGTGTATTGCGCGTCGTAGTGCGCAAACTCTGTACGCAACCACCCACGATCGCGCGATCGCTTGTCTAGTGCGTCGCGCGCATCATCGAGAGAGATGCCCATGCGTTCGGCAAATGACGCAGCTTGTACCGAGCCATCACGTTGAAACAGCTCCGTGAGGAGATTCTCAATGCGAAGATTCATCCTCGCACGCATTCGCATGCCAACGATGAGTGTGATGATCATGAGTGTCGACATTACAGCGCCGAGCATCATGTTGCCAAAGGCAGCACTCTCATTATCACCTTCAATCGCTCCAATCCACATCACCAGACCGAAGATGGCGAACATCATGAGTATTGCGGAGAGCATAAGAACGAGGCGGTGCGTCATAGGCTGCTAAAATACTCCCTATTTTCGCTGATTGTACCTCAGGAGAACATTGTGGATCCAAAGATCGCGCAACTGCGCCAACTGAAAGAGCAAGCACATCTAGGCGGTGGGCAGGACCGTATTGATGCACAGCATGCAAAGGGTAAGCTCACAGCGCGCGAACGTCTTGACGTGCTGCTCGATTCAGAGTCGTTTCGCGAGCTCGACATGCTGGCGCGTCACCGCTCTACCAAGTTTGGTCTCGAGGGCAACCGTCCACTCGGAGATGGCGTGGTAACCGGCGTCGGCACGATTCACGACCGCACGGTCTGCGTGTTCTCGCAGGACTTTACGACGTATGGTGGATCGCTTGGCGAGGTGCACGCAGAAAAGATCTGTAAGCTCATGGACTATGCCATGAAGATTGGTGCGCCTGTAGTCGGACTCAACGACTCCGGCGGCGCGCGAATTCAAGAGGGCGTTGTGTCGCTCGGCGGCTATGCCGATATCTTTCTGCGCAATACTCTGGCCAGTGGCGTGATCCCGCAAATCAGCGTCATCCTTGGTCCGTGCGCTGGGGGTGCCGTGTATTCGCCAGCACTTACCGACTTCGTGTTTATGGCTAAGGGTAGCTCGTACATGTTTGTTACCGGACCCGAAGTGGTGAAGACGGTGACGCATGAAGAAGTAACCTTCGAAGAACTTGGTGGCGCCGATACACACGCGTCGCGCAGTGGCGTTGCACACTTTGCACTCGACAATGAAGTTGAAACACTTCTTGCCGTGCGCAAACTGCTCACCTATGTGCCACTGAGTAATCGTGAAAAGCCCCCTATCAAGCCAACGAATGATTCGTCAACACGTTCGTGTGAGCGACTTCGCACGATCATTCCTGCGAATCCGAACATGCCGTACGACATCAAAGAAGTGATTCGCGATGTCGTCGATGAGGCCGACTTTTTTGAGGTCCATGCCGACTATGCAACCAACATCGTGGTTGGATTCGCAACACTCGATGGAATGCCAATAGGTATCGTGGCCAACCAGCCAGCGTCGCTTGCTGGCGTGCTCGACATCAACAGCAGCGTGAAGGGTGCCCGTTTCGTGCGCTTCTGCGATGCATTCGGCATCCCTCTCGTGATATTTGAAGATGTCCCTGGCTTCCTGCCCGGCACAGAGCAAGAGTGGCGAGGCATCATTCGTCATGGCGCGAAGCTCCTCTACGCTTTCTGCGAGGCTACCGTGCCGAAGCTTACTGTTATCACGCGCAAGGCCTATGGCGGAGCGTACGACGTGATGAGTTCCAAGCACATTCGTGGTGACTACAACGTGGCATGGCCAACGGCAGAGATCGCTGTGATGGGTGCAAAGGGGGCAGTCGAGATTCTCTATCGCAAGGACATCCAAAAGTCTGGAAATCCTGCCGAGCGCATGCTCGAACTTCAGAATACATACAACAACGAATTTGCGAACCCATATGAAGCTGCCGAGCGCGGCTATGTGGATGATGTCATCGAACCACAAGAGACGCGCACGGAGTTGATCAAAGCACTCCGATCACTGCGCACGAAGGTTGACACCAATCCGTGGAAGAAGCACGGAAACATCCCTCTCTAACGCAGGCTTACATTCCGCCGAGGACGATCACGCACGCCGTGCCGTACTTCGTGTGCGCGCCTATGGCGACACCGGCCATGGTGTATTTCGCGTTTAGCAGGTTCTCGCGGTGTCCACGATCGGGAGTGTCCTGATCAACGATAAACGATGCGAGGATGAGATCGGCTGTTGGAAAGCCGTAGGTAACGACTTCGCCAATCAATGTGATGGGCGAATACTTCTTGACGCGCTGCACAGGTGTTGACGTGTTGGAGCCGGTGTGGCCCATCACGGCATTCTTCGTGATGTCCGTTGCATGATCTTGTGCTGCCAGCAGAAGTCCGCCGTTGGTATTGATGGCAGGTAGCCCCTTTACTGACGACAATCGTGCTGTTGCCTCGGTGATTGCAGCATCTAACGCAGACATATTCTTTGTGCGAGAGCGCATATAGTCGCGGTAGACACGCAGCTTTGGAATGAAGGATGATGGATTCGTCCGAAGTGTGTTCAGCGAGACCATGATCTCCTGAACAAGCGACGCTGAACGGTCTTGTGTAAAGCCCCTTGATGAAAGGGGCTGTCCACACACCATCATCAGTGCAATTGCTGATGCTAGTACGATGTTCATCACACCTCCGAGAATTGAACAAACATGTACTACTCGGATATCGAGTAGACCTTTTCAGCGAGTTGTGCGAGTTGACGTGCTTCCGCTTCGGTAAGGCGATCAGCAAGTGTGCGATTGATGCTGTCGAACTCATCACGCATGTTGTCGAGGAGCGTAAGCCCCTTCGGTGTGATGAATGTCAATGATAGTCGACGGTCAGCATCGCTCTTTGCGCGTACAGCCAAATCAAGACGTTCTAGGCGATCAATCAAGCGTGTTACGTCGGGAGCACTATGAATCATGCGCGCAATGATCTCGCTCCGAGGATGACCTTCGGGATGCACGCCACGAAGGATGCGCAGAACGTTGTACTGCGCAGCAGTAAGGCCGTAGTGTTCACAGCGCGTTTCGAATTCACGGTTAACACGATCTGCTGCAACCAACAAACTGAGAATAGCTTCCTGGTAGGGACTATCGAAGGATCGCTGCTTGAGTCGTGTAAGGATGCGAGATAACATGCCCGTAATCTACGTTAATGTGTGGTACAACACACATAGTAGATCTAGCACATCTATGAGCCGCTGTCGTCGCCCTGATCTGCAACACGAAGTGCCGTTATGATGGATTCCAGATCGCCATCGACCACTCCGTGCAGGGGGTAGTTCTTTGAATCGCCCTCTAGCCGATGATCCGTGACGCGGTTCTGTGGCCAGTTGTAGGTGCGGATCTTTTCAGAGCGATCGCCTGATCGAACCATCGATTTGCGCGCGCCAGCAATTGCGGCCTGCTGTTTTGCGAGTTCGAGTTCGTAGATGCGTGCGCGCAGGACCTTCATCGCCTTGTCCTTGTTCTTGAGCTGAGAGCGTTCGTCCTGGCACTGCACGACGATACCTGTTGGATTGTGGACGATCCGCACGGCCGTCTCAACCTTGTTCACATTCTGTCCGCCCTTGCCACCAGAGCGGAAGATGTCGATACGAAGATCATTCTCATTGATCTGCACATCAACTTCTTCGGCTTCTAGTAGAACGGCTACTGTTGCAGCCGAAGTATGGATACGTCCTTGCGTTTCCGTTTCCGGAACCCGTTGTACACGATGCACACCGCTTTCATACTTCAGCACGCCGTAGGCTTCGTCGCCATTGATACCGAAGGTGATTTCCTTGAAGCCGCCGCGTTCGCTTTCCGTGATGTCGATTACCTCGGTGGTCCACCCACGACGCTCACAGAACCGTTGATACATGCGGAACAGATCGCCTACGAAGAGAGCCGCTTCATCACCACCCGTGCCAGCACGGAGCTCCATGATGCAGTTCTTGAAATCATTCGGATCGCGTGGAATCAGCAACACCGTTAGTTCTGCCTCGATAGCATCCTTGCGTTCTTCAAGCGCGCGACAGTCCTCATACGCCATGTCGCGCATATCCTGATCGGTTGCGGTATCGGCAATGAGTGCTCTGTTCTCGCGGAGCTCATCGAGCACACGCAGGTACAGACGTCCGGCCGTTACAATCGGGAGGAGGCTCTTGTATTCGCGTGATGCTTCGCGGAGTAATCGTGGATCGTTCACGACGGAAGGGTCGTTAAGCGACTGTTCGACTTCGGCAAATCGATCGATGAGGGCGTGTATGCGTTCTACCACGCACAAAAATATCGCAACTTGCCGTTCGTTCTGGGACTACACCCAAGATTCATTGCATGAAACGCCTCGTTTTACCATTCCTGACCGCTCTTGTTGTGCTTGCTGGCTGCGCCAGCGAGGACATGTCGATTGTTGACCCAGCTCCAGGTAGTCGACGGATCTTGGTGCGCTTGTTCAATATGATCCCTGACGGAGCCAACAGGAGGCTCGTCCTTGAGCAGGGCTTTCAAACGGGGGACGTAGCGCCGCTGCAGTTCAGCGATTCCGTTCGTTCACCAGGAGATTCAAGTATCCTGGAAATCCTTGCTGGTGGGACGCGTGAGTTTCGATCGGGTGTTCGTGCACGATTCGTTCAGAATGCGATCTACGACGTGTTCACGCTATCGGAGATCGGACGTCCTACGGTGTTTGACACCGTGCTTGTCACAAACGCGAATGCTACACTCACAACGGTCCCGGTGGCGCAGGTTCGCCTTGTGAATCTCATTCCCGATACAACGCGGCAGTTTGACGTGCGCTTGGGATGTCCGAGCGGAACGCCCTTGGTTCGCGATCCTACTGCGTTCGGACGGGCCTCACTGTACACAGAAGTTTACCCTGGTCCAGCGGTGTTCTCCATCATCGACATACGCAATCAGCAACCAACAGTGATCGGAACGTTCGAATGTCAGCTTTCTGAGCGCGTCCCGTACAGCATTGTCGTCTACCGTGATGCCACGTCTGACGACGCGTTGATACTCTTTGTACAGGAAGACGACTTCACACGCCAAGCGGCACGTCCATTCGTCCCGATTCAGGCGCGAACGGCAGACATTCGGGTGATCAACCTTGCACGCAGTGCTGTGCGCGTCACATTGCCGCGGACATCCACCACGATTACATCGGGGTTGCCGCAAAGCACGAGTAGTCAGTTCGTGCCTGCCGTTACCTGCGAGTCTGAGCGACCCGATGTTGTTGTTGCCACACTTGACGACGGTAGGGAAGTGGTCGACAGCATCTCGCTGATGGTACGGGGTGCGTACACGGTGTATACGAGTGATTCAGGATCGCGTGCTAGCATGGTGATCACACCCGCAATTCAACGTCCGTTCGGCTCTGTTGGATCGGCGGTGGTCCGCGTTGTGAATACATCTACGACGATATCAAACGTGGTCGTGTCAGTCGGTGCACGGCAAGACGCTACAGCGCCGAATGGCATTGTTGCTGGGTCGACCATTGCGCGCGATGTCCGTCTCGGATCGTTCTCAACGCCCGTAACAGTCCGCGCAGGTGTTGTACCCCTCACAGTAACAACGGCAGCGCGGCCGACACGCATTGTCGATCTCACCACGATTCGTGTTGAGCCAGACAAGAATTACGACCTTGTTGTCTATGATGAAAACGGACAGGCGCAAACGATGCTTGTTGAGGAACGGCAAGCAGCAGGACCGCTTCGCAGGCTCGACGAGGGTGCATTCGTGTATGTGATTAATGGATCGGCTCGGAGTACAACTGCACCTATTCGACTCGGTGACGTCATCACCGCGGGTTCGATCTTCGCAGGGAACACAATTGCCACCACGATGCCAATCGGGTTGACTACGTATAACATCACCGGGATTGATGGAACTTTTACGACACGTATTGGTGAGCGGTCGATTCTACTCTATGCCGAGGGTGGTGGATCGCCGAACATCATCTCGCTAACCTCAGCGCCGCTGGTGCCGCAAGCGGGAATCACGCGTCGGCGTGTCATCAATGCGACGGAGGACATTCCATCTATTTCGGTCTGTATTGACTCAATGCCGAAGATCGCCGGGACGGGTGAGCATCTTGCACAAAATGTCCCATACGGAACAGCCTCTGACGTTTCTGTGACGAGTCTCGATAGGCGCGGCACATATTATGTTTACGACCCCTCTTCGGTAACGCAACTGTACACGTTGCCTGTCCAGCTGGCTCCACTCGGTAGCAACTTCACGTTGATTGTCGTAGGACGGAGAGAAACAGGCTACGAAGTCATCGTCACGCAGGAGTTCTAGCTCTCTGGACGTGGTATATTTGTCGTTGCATGCAAACACCGCTATCGTATCACCTTTGGCACCGCCTCATCATCGTACTCGTCGTACTTGCTGGTACCTTCCAGCATGCGATAGGTGCCGAAGCGAATGTGCCGACACAACTTTTCCTTGAACCGGGTACGATAGCACGTATTGCTGTTACCGGAAGTCTTCCGCAAGGTGGTGATGTTGCAATTACGATTCGCTATAACCCCAGCGTTGTGAGAATCATCGGTGCACGCGGTTCTGAAACGTATGCTGTTAGATGCGTCGCGCCGGTGCGTTCTGAGCCTGTGATTGAATCCTCAACACGAGCCTATATCACGATTCGATGCTCGGGCAGCGTCGGAGTTACCAATGATACAATTGTTGCCTTGGATGTACAGGGAGTGCTAGGAACCGACTCAATAGGTACGCTTGGTGTAGATGCAATCGAGATCAATGATGTACCCGTCGTCGATCTCGTCGCAAACGAATGCGAAGTGCGTCGTGGTGGTGGCTCACGTGGTGCGTTTACTATTACGCAGGGTATCACCGGCACGTATCCCAATCCGTTTCGCGATCGCACACGCGTGGTATTCGTGATGCGCGCACCGGGAACGGTGAGCTGCGCTCTTCGCACATATCAAGGTCGTATCGTCACGAGTGTTGCTTCAATGGAGGCAACGGCTGGAGAAAACGCGATCGAACTCAACGTTATTGCGTGGGAGTTAGCAGCTGGTGCTTACGTGGTAACGATTACGACAGACGAGGGAACGTACTATCATCCTGTAACGGTGATGAAATGATGCGTGCGCTCCTCGTCCTTATGATGCTTGCATCGGTTGTAACGTCTGCCGTGTGCGGTGATCCTGAAGTGATCACAAAGACCTCCGAAGGACGTGAATTCTGGTTGGTCTTCATGAAGAATTTTCGTGAAGCTGCTCAGCGTGATGGTCGCAATCAGGAGAATCTCCGACTTCAGCTCTTCATTACGAGTAGCTTCGATGCTACTGTACGCATTCAAATCGAGGAACTGAACTACGACAACACGATCACTATTCGCGCAAATGCCGTGGTGCCTGTGCAGATTCCTGCACGCGCTCAGCTCCGCCTCTCTGAACAACCGGAACGTCTTGCCGTGCACGTTACTGCCGATACCACGGTGAGTGTGTATGGCTTGAATAGCCGCTATCAAACGACAGACACGTTCTTGGGTCTGCCGATTCAGGTGTTGGGTAAAGAGTACCGGGCCGTGGGTTACACGAAGCTTTCGTCAGATCTGCTGTCGGCGCTCTCGGTGATTGCAACAGAAGATGAAACCGACGTTACCATTACGCCCTCAGTTACGACATCAACGGGACGTCCAGCAGGCGTGCCGTTTACCGTGCGACTTCGAAAGGGTGATGTCTACAGTGTGGGAGCGCGATGGGAATCAATAGGGGCGTGCGACTTGACGGGTTCGCTGATCACATCAAGCAAAAATATCGCTGTCTTCAGTGGACATAACTGCGCCTACGTGCCGGTGAAGGTTGATGCCTGTAACCACCTTGTCGAGCAACTACCCCCTGTAAGTGCATGGGGGAAGCACTACTACTTGGGAATGCTCAAGGAACGATCAAAGTACACCTTCCGTGTGATTGCATCCCAGGATCAGACAAAGGTGTTTGAGGACTCTCGGCTGGTTGCCGTCATGCGAGCCGGAGAGTTCTACGAGAACCTTAACGTGGCGCGTCACGTGCAGATTACTGCCGACAAGCCAGTGCTGGTGGCACAGTTTGCTCAGGGCTTCAAGAACGGTGATAGCGTTGGCGATCCGATGATGATCCTGGTAAGTCCAACGCAGCAGTTCCTCAATGAGTATCGCATCGCTACACCGATCAGTGGTGATTGGCACCATTACATCAATCTTGTTGCCCCTACCACTTCGATCGGACAGATCAAGTTGAACGGACGGAAGATTGATTCGGCGATGTTCGACGTTCTCGGCGAAAGCCGCTACTCGATTGCTCAAGTACCGATTCCGTTCGGCTCACACATGATCCGTAGCGAGACCCCATTCGGATTGTACTCCTACGGCTTTGGATTTAAGGCGGACGCCTACGATGCGTATGGGAATATGGCCGGACAGTCGTTCTTCGAGCTGAAAACTCTCGTCGATACGTTGCCTCCAGTTGCCGATGGTAAACTCATGCGTGATGATTACATGGTGACGATTCGCGATGATCGACCAACAGACAAGGGGCTTCGCAAGATTTCAATTCTGGCATCTGATGGTCTTACAGCGCAGATCCCAAAGGTCGACGAAGGAGCTCCGCAAGTCGGTGTCCGAATTCGGCAGTCGGTTGGTGGACAGTCAGGACGGGTTGTCTTGCGCTCTGAAGATGTTGCCGGCAACACAAGTGATGTAACGATCTGCTATGTGTTCGATAGTCGCAGTGAGCGCTACACATATGTGCTCAACGAAGGGTCCGACGTCATGTGTGCTTCGGAAGGGGCCTGGATGGTGGGAGCATTCTTCTCAACAGGCACAATGTTCCATGATGTCGATGTGCGCATGCCTTCAGTGAATGTTGCGCAGACATCATTCAACCAGGCATCGGTTGGTTCCTTCGTCGGTGGTGGTGCACTTGTGGGACGTCGTGTTACGCAGGATCTGGTGCTCAATGCACGGCTGGGAGTAACCTCCGTAGGGGGAACACTCCTTGCGCCAGATAGCACTGTTACGCCGATCTATGATTCGATCGCACGCCGTGTGGTTTCCTATCAAGAGGCGACAACGCTACGTGTTACATCGCCGCTCGTCCAGATTGGCGCTGGAATCGAGTGGTTTCCACATCGCTACTTCTACCTGTCAACGGGTGTGCAGGCAACAATGCTGCTCGGCACAAGTACAGATATCCAGCGCACTATCCTACGTCCGTCGAACTGGACATATCCGGGTGGTGAGCGCATGCAAGACGTGCAGAACGATGGCCTGAGCTCACTCACGACGTTTAATGTTGGCGTGTACGGCGGACTTGGCTTTTCGTATCCTATAACCTTCCGCGCATCACTCTTCGCAGAAGCGATTTACACGAGGTGGATGTCGTCAATGACGAGCGACGGCGACTGGACGGCGCAACGATTTGGGTTGAATGTTGGCCTGCGATTCCGCTTTTAAGTGATGACACGCATGCAGTCGCTCACGGCCGTTGTTATGAAAGATCTCCGCAGTGAGATTCGCACACGGTACGGACTGACAGCAATTGCGTTGTTCGTCGTTACGGCTGTCGCACTTGTTGCGTTTGCAACCGCCGATGAACAACTGCATCGACCGATAGCAGCTGGTGTGTTGTGGGTGGTGATGTTCTTCACAGCTATGACGGGTCTGGGTCGCGGCTTCATCAGCGAAGAAGAACGCGGCACAACACTCTACTTGCAGCTAAGCGCGCCATCGCATGCAGTGATCCTTGGCAAGCTCATCAGCAATGTGCTCGTGTCGTCACTGTCGAACCTAACAGTCCTACTCCTGTTCGTGATGCTCATCGGAACTATAACGATTGCATCGCCATGGCTCTTGCTGCTTGTGCTGCTCGTCGGAAGTGTTGGTCTTGCCACGGTGATCACGATTACATCGGCAATCGTTGCCACGGCCGGCACGCGGAGTCCGCTGCTTCCTGTGTTGTCCTTTCCCGTGCTTCTTCCGCTCATTATGCCTGGCATGAATGCAACGCTTCTTGCCATGGCCGACGTAGCGATCAGCGACGTATGGTCAGATCTCGCTCTGATGCTGAGTCATACCGGTATCGTCGCAACGGTATCGTATCTCGTATTCGACGTCGTGTGGACCGAATAATGCGGCTTGGATGGCTCATCGCCTTCGCCTGCCTCCTCGGCTTCATCGCATGTAGTTCGCCCATGCGAGCCCCCTCGCCATTTCTACATCGCGTTCCCACAGGCGTGGCGTCTATTGCTGTGATCGGAGATCAGCAGCGAACAAGTCCCTTTGAAGTGTGGCGCGAGCGCAACACCATGCACGGACAGTTAGTTCGACAGATGGTGAAGTCGAATCCGTCGGCATTGATACTGCTTGGTGATCAGGTGTTCCGTGGTGATAGTCAGGACGACTGGATGTTCTTCGACAGTATCATGCGTCCTGTTCAACGCGCGCAGATTCCCGTGTTCCCGCTGCTTGGCAATCACGAGTACTTCGGCATGGATCGCGTGATGCTCGATAACGTTGCGTCGCGCTTCCCGGGAATGACACATCGCTACTACGTGGTGGTGATCGACTCAATAGCCTTCGTGATGCTCGACACCAACTTTGATGAGTATGATCGTGATTCAACCGCATCACTGCGACGTTGGTATGCACTTCAGATCGAAGGGCTCACTGCCGATCCAGCGGTGCGCTGCATCGTTACGTCCGGACACCACCCACCGTACACAAATTCATCCATCGTCATGCCCGATTGGATCCAGCAAGAGTACTTCGTGCCCATATTCCTGCGGTCTCCGAAGGCGCGTCTCTGGCTCAGCGGACATGTCCACGCGTATGAGCACTTTCGTCATGGGAATGTCCATTTCGTTGTTTCCGGTGGTGGCGGTGGACCACGTCAGTTTCTTCGCTTAGATTCCCTTACGCATTCGGATCATGACATCTATCGGGGCGGTCCGATACGTCCGTTTCATTATCTCTCGCTTTCTCGATCTGAATCGTCACTGTGTGTATCGATGATTCCGCTGGAAGGTTATCATGCCTACGGAGAGTTCTTCGTTATTGATTCGCTTGGCCCATCTGTAGCTTGGAAATAACACAATGAACACACTGCTCTGTAACCTGTCGCGCAAAGTACTTGCTGCAACAGCTGCTGTGTGCTTGGTTGCCACTGTACCAGTCCGTGCAACGTCGAACGATAGCACCTATGTGATGTCTACGCGCGCCGTACAACACACCACGATGTCGGCATCGGTTGGTGGAACACTAACAATGCTTCCAAAGCCACTCACAGAGTACAGTGTGCCTGCACCCATGATTGATGTGCGTTGGCGTCTAGCATTTCCCTTCGGTCTCCACGCGTTTGGTCGTGCAGGATCGAACGTTGCAACATCAATTGCACAGGCTGGTGGATACTACGCCCGTGATGTTGGTCCATTGACCCTAGCAGTAGGGTACTCGGTGAGCTTCGTCTATGGTAATCTCACCTACATCGATGGATTCAACTCGCTCGAACAGCGCTGGATGAATCATCCGATGATCGCAACATCCTGGAGCATTGCTGAGTACACGCTATCGGCGCGCATTGAAGCGGAGCTCACGACAGCGCAAGACCGAACAATTGATGAGCAGGTCGTTGGCTCGAATGCGAATCTGTTCACAGGGGCATCGGTAACACTCACACTCGAACAACCATTCTTTGGGACAACAAATGTGTTGCTCGGCGTGACGATTGCTCGATCATCCAATCCGTATCAGTCATGGTTTCTCTACAACACCTTTCAGGATCGACTCATCACCACGGAGTTCATCGTAGGGTTCTACCTATGATGTACAGATATCTCGTCCTCTGGTGCACTGTTGCTGTCGTGCTGAGTTCATGCGTGAGTGAGCTCACACCTGTTGATATGCCGGTGATCGACTATGCTGCTGAACTCGCCGGCACAGACCCTCTCACGGAGGGATCACGTCCATCCATTCTGAGTGGCGTCTACGTTGTGGAAACCGGACAAGGACGTCTTGGCGATACAGTTGCCGTGCGCTTTGACGGACGTCGTCTTGGTATCTACGCAGAGCGCAATGTGACCTTTGTTGGTGCTATCGGTGCATCGCGTGGTGATTCAGCGATCGTCATAGGCACATGGCGCGCTATCACGAATCAAGATGCTGGAAGGGTTGATCTTGTTGTATCGGCGGGTGAGGGCGGACGTGACCTCGTGCAAGGGAAGGGGAATGGCAGGGGGCTTATTCTGCGCGGCACTGTCCGTATAGGTTCCAAAACAGACGGTCTTGTTCTGCGCAAGCTCGGAGCGATTAAGGCACGTTTACGTGGTTTCCAGATTATCGCACATCGCAGTGGTGGACGAAACTCAGAGCGCTTGGGACGATCAGAGAACAGCATCCCGATGATGCTGCTTGCGTCCTCGCTTGGTGCTACCGGTATCGAGATCGATGTACATGCGACGAAGGATGGCGTGCCGATCGTGTTTCACGATCCAACGTTTACTGCGCGCACCGTGCCGAGTCCGTACATGATTGGCGACGTCAACAACTACTCCTTGTCGCAGATGCGCATTGCAGCGCGATTGGTGTATGGGGAGCAAATACCAACGCTGCGCGAAGCACTCTCAGCAGTGATTGATAGTACGGAGCTTACGTTAGTTTGGCTGGACGTAAAGAACGCAAGCGTTGTTGATTCGATTCTTCAGATCCAGCGAGAGATGATCGACTACGGAACGCGAAAAGGACGGAAGCTGCAAATCCTCTTTGGTATCCCATCGAATGATATTCTTCAGGCGTATGAGGCAAGTCCGCTCGTCGGTAGTGTTCCCGTGCTGTGCGAGTTAGATCCAACCACGGCGCGGCGATTGAAAGCCGCCGTATGGGCACCTCGATTCACGCTCGGCACACAGGAATCCGTTGTGCGTGAGCTGCAACGTGATGGCTGCGATGTCTATGTGTGGACATTAGATGATGCGGCCTTTATCCGACGCTATATCGCTGCCGACCTCTTCGATGGCATTCTCACGAACTACCCAACGCTCTTGGCGTGGGGATTCTATACACGGCAGATCGAACCATGAGGTATCGTCTTCTCATCCTTACGCTGTTCCTGTGTGCCGCATCTGCGCATGCTGCGCTGCGCGACTCTTTGTATCGCATAGAGCTTGTTGGCTCCGTGCTGGTGCAAGCGACGTCGTATGATGTAGCACCGACATCGCTTAGCGCAACGGATCGCTTCACAGGATCGTCACTTACGGGGCGAGCGATCTGGCGTCCGAATCACTTGTTGGGTATAGGCTTCCAGACAGGATACACGACATTCAGTGCTGAGGAGTTTGGCGAAAATCTGCCCGTACAACAAACGAACGCCTATGCATCGCTCCGCGCCATACCTCTCCAGCTTGTACTCTCAATGCGCGCATACGGGGTTGAGGTTGGTACGGGAATCGGCATCTACCTCTTAGAATCGATATGGCGCGTTAACGGAGAACAACGCGTCAATAGCACCGCCACCGAGCTCGGCGTGAGCTCATGGATAGGCTACGATATTGAGGTGGTCGATCGACTAAGCTTCGGACCAGAACTTCATCTTCATGTACTGAGTGGACGCGGAATCGTTGCACTCGGTGCTGGACTTCAGATACGCTACGACGTGATTCGTTACTGAGCGCGCTCCACAACATCAGCAGCAATCATGCGTGACGCGATCGTACCGCTACTCATTACGCCTGGCAGTCCCGCACCCGGGTGTGTACCAGCACCAACGAAGTACAGTCCGTCGACATCTTCACTCTTGTTGTGCGGACGCCACCATGCGCTCTGGAAGAGGATTGGTTCCACCGAGAACGCGCTGCCCTTGTATGAATTCAGCGTATCGCGGAAGTGCACAGGGTCGATCATGTACTCCGTCACAATGTTCTTGCGCAGGTCCGGCATATAGCGACGCTCCAGCTCTTCCATGATGCGGTCGCGATACTTGGGTCCTTCTGTCGCCCAATCGGTGCCTGAATCCAAGTGTGGAACAGGGGACAACACATACCACGAATCGCAGCCTTCAGGTGCGAGCGATGGATCTGTTGCAGTTGGACGGTGCAGATACAACGAGAAGTCTTCCGACAGATGCTTCTTCGTGAAGATGTCCTCGATGAGTTCCTTGTAGCGCGGTCCCATCAAGATCTCGTGGTGCGCAATGTCCTCGTACTTCTTCTTTGTGCCGAAGTAGATAACCACCAGCGACATCGAGTAGCGCATCTTCTCGTAATGCGCATCGGTGTTCTTCTTGCGATACCGTGCTGGAATCAGCGTGCGGTAGGCTTGAGCTACATCGCCGTTGCACACAACAATGTCGGCATCGATCATTGTGCCATCCGCACAACGGATGCCCTTCGTAACCGGACGTCCGTCTGCTCCTGGCGCTACGCGAATCTCTGCCACTTCGGTATCGAGGCGAATCGTACCACCGATGTCAGTGAAGAGTTTCACCATCGCCTTGACGAGTGCACCAGTACCGCCCATCGCGAACCACACGCCCCATTCCTGCTCAAGCTTGTGAATCAGCGCATAGATGCTTGTGGTCTGAAACGGATTGCCGCCCACCAGCAACGGGTGGAAGGAGAACACCTGACGGAGTCGGTGATCCTTGATGTACGAATTGACAAATGCAGCGACACTGCGATCAGAGCGCAGACGAATCAAGTCTGGGAGCACCTTCAACATGTCGACCAACCGCGAGAACGGCTGATCGATCAAATTGAATCCAGCGCGGAAGATCGCCGCGGTCTTGGCATAGAACTTCTCGTACCCACGCACATCGCTCGGGTTGAACGAGCGAATCTGCTCAATCACTTCCTCGCGCTTGCCGTTGTAGCGGAACACCGTTCCGTCTTGGAATCGCACGTTGTAGAACGGATCGATCGGTACAATCTTTACGTAATCGTCAGTCTTCTTGCCACAGAGCTCGAAGAGCTCGTGGATCAGCCAGGGGGCTGTAATGATGGTTGGACCACCATCGAAGACGAAGCCGTCTTGCTCGTAGACATAGGCACGTCCGCCCGGCTTGTCGCGCTTTTCAACGATTTCGACATCGAAACCCTTGGCGCGCAGGCGAATAGCTGCGACCAAACCACCGAATCCGCTACCAATGACGACGACTTTCACGTGAGCCTCTGATGTGCAAATGAGGAAGTACAAACATACGCCTAGGTCGTTGCGTTCCGATGTGAGGGTTGTTTCACGAACTTTGCCACGTATGAGTTCGACCGACCATTCCCGTGACCGCCTGATTGCGCTGGACCTCGCGAGGTTCGTCGCCATGCTGCTCATGATGCAGGGGCATGTGCTCGATGCACTTGTCTCGCAGATCTACATCGACGTTACCGTGTTCCCATGGAGTAGGTGGCATGCGCTTCGGGGTGTAACGGCGCCATTGTTCCTGATGGTATCGGGCGTTGTGCACGTATTCGCTGCCAAGCGTACAGCGGATGGACATGTACGCGAAGACATTCTCCAGCGACGTATGCGGTGGGCACTCACGATAATCGGTGTTGGCTATCTGATGCATTTCCCCGCGAATCGCCTGATCGATCTACCATTTATCGACGCTGCTGCATGGCCGCAGTTTCTGTCGGTGAACATCTTGCATCTCACAGGTGCAGCGATGCTGATTCTTACCGTGTTGCTACGACGCACCACGTCGGTGCAGCATCTTGGCAAGGTGGCTGCTCTTGCTGCTGGTGCTGTGTTGCTTGTAACACCATGGGCGTCTGACCTTGCCAATGCGTGGTGGATGCCGATGCCACTTGCCCCGTACATCGGCTTCACGCAGTGGAGCATGTTTCCACTTGCCCCTTTTGCAGCGTACCTCTTTCTGGGCGTTGCCGTGGGATCGTATTTGTGGTCGTGCACGCCTGAGCGCAGAACAACTATGATGGCGTATGGCATTCCCGCACTTGGTGCAGCTGTCGTTGCTGTCGAGTACTTCGTCAACATGGCAATCTGGAAGTCGAGCTTCCACACGGACTTCTTCGGATCGCCTGCAAGCACGACCACCTTTATGAGTCGTGTCGGTGTAGTGCTCCTTGTATTCGGAGCGAGTTATCATCTCGCGCGGTGGACACGTCCACTCCATCATTGGTACATGATGTTCGGACGTCGTGCATTGTACATCTATGTGATTCACATTGTGATGTTATGGGGCACACCATGGTGGGACGGCATTGCACGTTCGCGCTATCGCGCGCTCACACTCGAGCAAGGTCTTGGTGTGATGGCTCTGATCATGTGCGCCACACTCGGCATTGTGTGGGCGATCGACGCCTTTATGCGCTCGTCGGCGAGTGAGCAAACGAAGCGTCGTGCGAAGCTCGCGTTCTATGCCGTATTGGTGTTCCTGCTTGCACTAGGCACGCCACTGGCGTGGTTCTAAATCCCGCAATACTGTAGGCTTCTACATGCACCATGCTGATGACATGTTCTGGGGAGGGCAGGGTAGGGTAGGGATGTGCACACAGACACTACGTTGAAATCGCGACGCCCCGACGGAGACAGTTGCCCGGTGCCACCCAATTCCAGCCAAGCTGAAAGTCATCTTCATTGAATGCAGTAACGCCCTCGAGCGTCTGTGTGTAGGCAGCTGTGCCGGGAACCCAGCATAGATTTGGTAGGCGTATCGGACGCGGTTGCGCTGCCGCTGTAATGGTTAGTACCAGCAGGCATACTCCAACGATGAGCGCTCTCATTGCCGCACCACGTTCTGCGTGCATACCACAGTGCCTTGCTCGCCATAGAGAGTGAGCAAGTAGGTTCCCTTTGGCACGTCAGTGCCGATACGAACTATGTATGATCCGTCGATGGGATGTGCTTCGTTTAGAGTGAGCGCGCCACTGGCGATTGCCTGGCCATTGATAGAGGTCAAACCCCACCGCTCAGGTGGTGTAGGCGAACTGCAACGAATGCGTACCTCGCCGGTGGATGGGTTGGGGTAGACGATGGATGTATTGGTTGTGCCGATGTCCGTGACAGAGGTCGTGGGTGTCATCGAGATTGACACTAGGCCGCCCAACGCGAACGCATTTACAAACGTGATGTCGAGGTCGGCATTTCCTATGGTGCCATAGCCGGTGGCAGTATAACTTCCGTTGAAGTAGCACGAGTCGCAAGGACGAGCGTAGGGAAGCGAGTCACCCACCCTATAGAACACGCCGCGGCGGACCCAGTCCTCGGGAACCCTCGTCGACCGTAGCATGATGAACAGCCGCCGTGCATCCTTGGACCACTGGTGCTGGACAAAGTCGATTGCACCACTGCGGCTCTTCCCGTTCACTCTCCATATCAGCGAGTCCGTTGCTCGCTCGTAGACGCTTGCGCGGGGTAGGGTGATTGGATCCGAAGTGTTGGGATCCATGCCGACACCTGCGCCGGAGACCATGATGTACCGTCCGTCGGCCGAGATACTCCCACGGCCGTAGTCGTTGAGATCTCGCACCGTTGGAGGAAATGTCGAGAGATCGGCCAACGACACGCTATTGCGAAACAGCTGAGCGTCGCCACCCACAGTTCCTACTGTTGTGAACACCATGTACCGCTCTGCATCATCGAAGTCGACCTTGCCAAACACAGCGCTTCCGCGAGTAATCTCGCACGAAGTGTCTGCTACCAGGTCGTACAAGCGCATGCCGTTGCGCGCCGGGTCGGCATACCATCCCGTGTCTGGAACCGTTACATACCTGCCAGAGGGTGATACTGTTATGCGGAAGCTGATATACTCGTTGCTCGTCTTTCCTAGGTATGCACTCTCCAGCAAAATGCGTTTGGAAGGGTACTCGAGTACCACAACCTTGCTTACGTCGTCATTTCGAACGGTGACGGCGATCACACGGCCATCGCGCGAGCAGGAGAGGTCGGTAGAAACACTTAGCGGATCCCCGTCTGGTGATAGCCTCCAAGTGTCGGTAAGAATTGTGTCCTGAGCTTCTCCGCTAGAACCTTTCACGACCACGATCATGCCGCCGTATACACCGGCGAACACAAGGTCAACCGAAGGAGCGTAGGCAATTGCTCCGGTTGGGTTGAAAGGCACCCGCCACAGCACCCTTCCTACCACGGGCAGGGTCTGCGCTTGCAGAGCGCCGAATGAGAGTAGCGTGAGAATCGGCAAGACGTAGGACGAGAGTGCTCGTCTGCATGCAACAGTACGCGTCGTTGTTTTCATAGAATCCTCTAGTTATGAGATGCACTGCAACGTATGGCCGTGCCTATCACGAAACACCTATACAAAACCTTTACAGTAGGGGCCTCCCCGTCCTACTGACCTATGTGGCAACTAATGTCGTCAACTCCATTCAGGTAT
>CAMCXP010000024.1 GCA_945883395.1 Melioribacter roseus P3M-2 | reverse complement strand
CGATGCGGTGATGCGGTAATCGTAGACGCTTGGGTTCAGAAACCCAACATCGTCAACTGATCGAAACGCTCGGTTGTTGACAGTATCAACATTCGCCGCAGAGCCAATCATCGCCGTGATGTTTCCAACGAAGACGTTGTTCACTGAATGAATGCGCGTAGTGTTGGAATCCATGCGCAGAAACGTCGATAGGGAACGTGACGATACAACGGTGTTGTGCGAGAGGTAGAGTGAATTGTCAACTGTATCGCTCAGACCCTCGAGTCCGTAGCCTATGACGTTGCCGTTCTCGGCGTTTGCACCCTTGTGGAAGACGTTGCCAATCACGACACTGGTTCCGCCATTTGGGAGATCGAGATTACGTGACCCACGACCATCTTCATTTGAAAGTCTGTTGTACGCGATGTAGTTGAAGTGCGCTCGCGACTTGCACTCGTGTCCGACCTCGGTTGTATGAGCGTAGTTGAAGCGAAAGATGAAGGCCTTGATGTGGTTGATGTAGATCGCATGTGAGAGGCCATCACCAGCACCACTCTGTTCAAACTCCGAGTACTCAACCACGATGGTGCTGTTGAGATTATTGCCTGCGAGGATGCCATCCTGATTCTTGCGAAATGCGCAACGCGTTACCGTAAGATTCGTTCCTTCGGCGCGGATGCCAGCCCCATTCCGATCAGGCACGCGGCATTCACGAAAGTCGATGCCAAACACAATGCAATCATTGCCCTTGATAACCCAGATAGCCTTTGATTCAGCAGATCTCCCATCAGCACGTAGGATCGCGAACAAACCTTGTTCGGCAGACGGAGTGCGGAAGAGCTTCAATCGATGTGCGCGCCAGACGGCGACATCGCCGATGTACTCAGCGGGATCAATCCAAACTTCGTCGCCATCCTGCACGAGTGATGCAACGTCACTCGGAACCAGGTACTTCTGCGTCGGTCCAACCCGCCAGATCTCGGCTTGCGCATTGACCGAACAGAAGCAGATGACGACTGCAAGCACAAGAGAGAACATCGTGCGTTGGTGCATGGTTTACTCGCGATACGTTAGACGTGTCCGTCTGGCTGTGTGTGGCTCTCAAGATGCGTAAAGACCTCTGTAGACGTGCCAAGTTCCGCACGAATCTCATCTTCTAACAAGGTTGCGAGTGTATGTGCATCCTTCATCCGCATATCGTCGGGGAACATGAGGTGATAGTCGACGTGGACAATGTTACCGGAAGCCCGCAAGCGCAGCCGATGAGCTTCGAGTCCGTGCACTGCGCAGAATACATTGATGATCTGCTGCGTATGATTACGAAGAACTGGATCAGCATGGTCCATAAGTCCGCGAACAGAGATGGCAACTAGTTTGCCACCTTCACGGATGATATTCGCGCCAAAGATGATCGCAATAATGGGATCAAGCCACAGGTAACCACTCCATTGGGCTATGAACAGGCCTGCTACGGCGCCGGCACTCGTCCATACATCTGTCATCACATGACGTCCGTTGGCCTCCACCACGAGCGATGTATGCCGCTTACCAATACGAATGAGGTAGAGTCCGAGAACAAGATTCACCAGAGCCGCACTCGCTGTGATCGACAGGCCGATATCGAGCTGCTGAAGCTCCACGCCGACTACGAGTTTGTTCACCGCACTCACGATGATCACGATCGCAGCGATGCAGATTAGCCCACCCTCGATACCAGCAGACAAAAAACTAATCTTATCATGTCCGTAGGGGTGATCTTCATCTGGAGGTCGATCAACCACGCCGAGGGCAAACCATGCGAACCATACCGCGATGATATGTACCACGCTTTCCGCAGCGTCCGAAAAGATAACGGACGAGCCCGTGAGGAGGAAGGCAATCCATTTGGCGACAAGCATCAATACGCCAACGGCGAGCGAATAATTCATCGCTCGCCGTGTGGATCCATTCCGTGCTACCGACTCAGACATGCGTTAGCTGTTGAGCGTTTTAATGAACTCTTCATTGGACTTCGTAGCGCGCATACGCTCGAGCAACGTTTCCATTGCCTCAAGGGGCGGATCGTCGCCCAGAACCTTGCGCAACACCCATACCTTGGCCAGTGTCTCAGGCGTGAGCAACAGCTCTTCACGACGCGTGCCGGAGCGATTGACATCGATGGCTGGAAAGATTCGACGATCAGCAATCTTCCGCTCGAGCACTAGTTCCATGTTGCCCGTACCCTTGAACTCCTCGAAGATCACTTCATCCATTCGCGAGTTTGTTTCGACCAGCGCTGTTGCGATGATGGTAAGCGAGCCCCCCTCTTCAACATTGCGTGCAGCTCCGAAAAATCGCTTTGGACGTTGCATGGCATTTGCGTCGACACCACCCGAGAGAAGCTTGCCTGAACCTGGTTGTACCGTGTTGTGTGCACGAGCAAGACGAGTGATCGAGTCGAGGAGAATGATCACATCCTGCTTTGCCTCCACCAGACGCTTGGCCTTCTCGATTACCATCTCCGATACTGCAACGTGGCGCTCAGGTGGTTCATCGAACGTCGAAGCAATGACTTCGGCATTGACGTTACGCATCATGTCGGTGACTTCTTCAGGACGTTCGTCGATGAGAAGTACGATAAGTTTTGCTTCTGGATGATTCCTTGCAATTGCGTTCGCGAGCTTTTGCAACAAGACGGTCTTACCAGCCTTTGGTGGCGACACGATCAGTCCACGCTGACCCTTGCCAATAGGGGAGATCAGGTCGACAATCCGTGTTGCGTATTCCTGCTGTGTGGTCTCAAGATGCAGCCGCTCCTTAGGGTAGTACGGTGTGAGATTCTCGAACAGCGGACGTGGCTTGTTCTCGGTGAACGTGATATAGTTGATCGAATCAACCTTGATCAATGCGTAGAACCGTTCGCCTTGTTTTGGCGCACGGATATAGCCCTTGATAGTGTCACCGGTACGCAATCCGTAGCGTTTCACCTGTGATGGCGATACGTAGACGTCATCGGGCGACGGGAGGTAGTTAAAGTTTGCCGATCGCATGAAACCGTAACCGTCAGGGAGTAGCTCAATCACACCAGTTGTGAGGGATATGCCTTCCCGATGCGACTCGCGCATCATACGCTCATTTTCCGCTTCGACAATACGATTGATCAGGTCCTGGCGCTTGAGGTCTGCGAAGTCATCAATCCCAAGATTTTGCGCCATTTCCATCAGCTCGGCGAGCTTTTTCGCGTTGAGCTCATTGATGTCGATGACGGGACCTGACAGAAGAAACTCGCGTTCCTCGCGTTCAATCTCAACATCATACGAGCGGTCGCGCTGACCGAATCGCTCGTGTCCGCGGTCGCGGCCACGACGGCTGCGTCCACGACGACCAAACCGATCCCTGTCGCCCCCTTGGTCTCCCTGGTCGCGGAAATCGCGATCGCCACGATCCTGACCTTGACGCTCTGCGCCCTGGCGATCTCCGCGATCGCCACGATCCTGGCCTTGACGCTCTGCGCCCTGGCGTTCTCCGCGATCGCCACGATCCTGGCCTTGACGCTCTGTGCTCTGGCGTTCTCCGCGATCGCCACGGTTGTGGACTTGGCGATCTCCGCGATCGCCACGATCCTGGCCTTGGCGCTCTGCGCCCTGGCGTTCTCCGCGATCGCCACGATCCTGACCTTGACGCTCTGAGCCCTGGCGTTCTCCGCGATCGCCACGGTTGTGGACTTGGCGTTCTCCGCGATCGCCACGGTCGGGTGCCGCGGGTGCGTGAGGTTCTGGGGCAGGTGCTTCGACAGGCTTCACACTGCGGCGCTTTCGCGGCGCAGGCTCGGCGCTGGCCCCTACGTTCTGTTCTCCTGTTGATGCTGATTCATCGGCAACTTTTTTAGTTGCCTTGCGTGCGCGTGGAGCGCGTGGTTCTCCGTCAGGAGAAGCTACTTTCTTTGCCATTCACTATGACGAGTTGTGTGGAGGTGTGGACGCGCAAGGCTGAGGCGTGTTCCACGATCGTAGATTTGAGTCGTACGTATGTGACAGTGATCTCGGCTGTTAGCGCGAGATGACTCTCTGCGAGTCGGTGTCGTGTGTCGTGCCTCGAATATACAGAAAAACAGAACCGCGCCAATTCCGTATATTTGTGGCCTACGGCGGTCGTAGCTCAGTTGGTAGAGCCCCAGATTGTGACTCTGGTTGTCGCGGGTTCAAGCCCCGTCGATCGCCCATCGTACCTACGCCGTGATGGCCTGCCCATCATGGCGTACGTCGTTTCTACGGGTGGTATCTTCGGAGCACGCCATTCGAGGCCGACGTTTTACCTTACCTGGATACTAATGCGTCCTGAACAGTCAGCGCCATCGATGCTAGCCGTCCTCGGCAAGCAACTCCGTGTCTACCAGTGGGTGAAGAATGTTCTCTTGTTTGTGCCGATCGCATTGGCTCACGAACTACACGACACCCAGGCACTAATCTCCGTGTTGTTCGGGTTCGTTGCCTTTAGTTGTACCGCTTCGACAGTCTATATCATCAACGACATCTCCGACGTCGAGCACGATCGGATGCACCCCCGCAAGCGTCACAGGCCCCTTGCAGCAGGACACATTTCAGTTCCTGCAGCAATCGCGCTGGCTGGAGTGCTACTTGCGTGTGCCGTTGCAATAACTGTTACGCTGATGCCACCTGCTTTCGCTGGGTGGCTTGCATGTTACGCAGTTGTGACTACTGTTTATTCGTTTGTGATTAAGCGTCTTGTGCTGATTGACGTGATTGCACTGGCTGGACTGTATTCCTTGCGTATTGCTGCCGGCGGTGCCGCAGCTGATGTTCCCGTCTCAACCTGGTTGCTTGGTTTTTCGCTCTTTCTATTCATGAGCCTCGCATTTCTCAAACGCTACACCGAACTGCTTGATACAATCGAGCGTGACGGTCGCACGGTGTCGGGCCGTGGGTATCATGTTGGTGATGCAGACTTTGTACTCGTCGCCGGTGCTGCACTTGGCTTTGTTGCCATCCTGGTGTTTACACGATACCTAGATGCACAGCAAGTGCGCGATCTCTACAAGCATCCTGAGTATCTGTGGCTTATAACGCCATGCCTGGTCTACTGGGTAAGCCATCTCTGGCTACGTGCTCATCGGGGCGAAATGCACGACGATCCTATTGTTTTTGCAGTACGTGACGGTGCCTCCTGGATAGTTGGAGCCTCGATTGTTGTGATCACCATCGCAGCATCGCTGTAACAATGGCCAAGCGCTATGAATCGTGGGGACGTTATCCGGATGTACAGCCATCGACGGTTGTGGATCTTGCATGGACGCAAGACCTCGAGCTTCAATCACGCTCTTCACCTATCCTTGCCTATGGCAAAGGACGGTCCTACGGTGATGTATGCCTGAATTCCTGCGGCACACTCGTAGCGATGGAGCAGTGTGCTCGAATTCTCGAGTTTGATCGCGAGAATGGTATTGTGACAGCTGAGGCTGGAGTTACCATTCAGGATCTGCTCCGAGTGATTGTGCCGCAGGGTTGGTTTGTTCCTGTTACACCCGGCACTAAATATGTTACGCTTGGTGGTGCCGTGGCAAATGATGTCCACGGGAAGAACCATCATCGCGTGGGTACGTTTGGTTGTCATGTGCGCGCACTGACACTTCATCGTACAGATGGCACGGTGTATGTATGCACACCATCGCAGCACGCAGAGCTGTTTGCAGCAACAATTGGTGGAATGGGGCTTACGGGTATTATCGCAACGGTCACAGTTGCTCTGATCCCGATTGCCTCGCGCATGATTGACGAGGAAAGCATTAAGGCGCGTTCACTTCGCGAGGTGATCGATCTGACGATGGCGTCTGATCACGACTGGGATTACACCGTGAGCTGGATCGATGTGCTCGCCTCAGGTTCATCGCTTGGTAAGGGGCTCGTTCTGCGTGGCAACTTTTCGACGGTTTCCGACGGGACACTGCAGGCCCCCTGGAACGAGCCTCTTCTAGGCATTCCATTGCAAGGTCCGACCTGGCTCTTAAGTAAGCCGACGATTGCGTTGTTCAACACTGTGTGGTACGGTAAGCAGTTCGGGCGCATGCATCGCAGACATATCGACCTTGAACCGTTCTTCTATCCGCTCGACGCCGTTGAGAGGTGGAATATCTTGTACGGATCACGCGGTATGCTGCAGTACCAGTGTGTGGTGCCCCTTGATGGCGGAGAAGATGCGATGCGTCGCATCCTCTCGACCATGCAAGCCGGCGGCATTTCGTCGTTCCTGGCCGTACTCAAGATGTTTGGCACCGCTCTATCACCGGGGATTATGTCATTCCCACGACCTGGTCTAACGCTTACACTCGACATGCCGCTAGGGGGCAAGCGGATGTTCGATGCGCTCGATCGTTGTGATGAGATCGTGCATGAAATGGGTGGACGCATCTATCCGGCAAAGGATGCGCGTGTGAATGGTGCTATGTTTCGCGCAATGTATGCAGACGAGCTTGCGCAGTTTCGACCATTGATCGATGCCGGAATGTCGAGTTCTTTCTGGCGTCGTGTTTCAGAGGAGTAGAGGTATACATGGCATCGCAAACACCAACGCGTATCGTCATTATCGGCGCAACGTCGGCTATCGCGCAAGAAGTGGCAAAACTCTACGCTGTGCAGGGAGCTCGGCTATTCTGCGTTGCTCGTGATGAGAGTAAGGTAATTGCAGTGGCAGCCGACCTTCGTGCTCGTGGCGCAGAAGAGGTTGCCGTCTATGTTGCTGATCTCTTGACGCGTGATGTCCATGCCGACATCGTTGCGCAGTCGCGAACGTTCTTAGGAACTATCGACTGCGTGATCATTGCCCATGGTGTGTTGCCAGACCAGCATGCGCTCGATCACGACGTTGATTCAACGATAGCCAGCTTCATGGTCAACGCAGTGAGTGTGATTTCATTTGCGCACCGCTATGCAAACGTTCTTGAGGAGCAGGGTTCAGGTACGCTAGTCGGAATTTCGTCTGTAGCTGGCGACCGTGGTCGTGCCAGCAACTATGCGTATGGGGCGGCGAAGGCAGCGGTTACGACATATCTGTCGGGTCTGACTGTGCGCTTGCGACAGAAGGGTGTGTACGTCGTGACCGTTAAACCGGGGCCTGTCGACACGCCAATGACGCGAGGCATCACCCTACCGTTGATGGTTCCACCTCGCGTCGTAGCGTCTGATATTGTGCGTGCTGTCTCACGTCGAACCATGGTGTTGTATACACCAGGTGTGTGGCGATTCATTATGGCGCTCGTGCGGGCCATTCCAGAGTTCATCTTCGTGAAGCTCACGAAGTTCTGAGATCAGAGTGTTCGTGCCTCGAACGCCAACGTCATCGCTAGAGCGGCACGAATGTAGTCAGCGCTTGCAGGACCGCTAGCGAGTGATCCATAGTTGACCGTTACGCAGAACTTTGGTTGGGATATCATCTTTCCGATCGCATCATTGGCATCGCCGTGCAGAACGAGTGAACGGGGCTGACGCATAAGGTCGGCTAGGGAGACATTGGTGAATTCGCCCAGCGTGTATACTCGTGTGTCGCCGTATTGCTGGTCAAACTGCAGTGTCAGCGATACGCGCGAGAACACTTGTGTACGTAATGTGCCTGACGTAAAAGTGGGGTTCGTAAAATCAGTTATTCTGAGTGTAACATCCGAAACACGACCGCCGCGAATACGTGCGACGTTGTCGCTGAATGCGGACTGCGTCGTAAGGTCAGTGCATGCGTCGTTGGATGAGGGAATCGACGGATTGACGGCATCACCGCTGATGTTGACCACGATCGGTACATCAATCGATGAGGCGTCAATGATGGAATCACAACTTGTGATCAGCAAGCTCATGAGTGTAGCTCCAGCGAGCAGTGCTGTGCGAAGAACGTTGAGGCTTGTCGACATAAGAAACCCTCTGGAATAGGTGGTGAATACCGCAGTATCGCCAGATGGTTGCATATATAACTATGACGTTTGTCAGGTCGGGCTCAGCGCAAGACCGTCGGGGTTCGGCTCGTTCGACGATGTGGTGTCCGCTGGCGGAGCCGCCGATCGGATCTTTTCGCGAAGTGAGGAAACATCCTTGATCATTGGAGCAAGTTCCTCTCCACGGATCAGAACATCCAGTTCGGAGCTGTCGAGAATCTCTCGCTCCACAAGCGCCTTTGAGCACCGATGCAGAAGGTTGAGATTATCGCGCATGAGCTGCTCTGCGCGCTGTTCGGATTCTGTAATGATCCGCCGAACTTCGGCATCGATCGTGCGAGCTGTTTCTTCAGAATGATCACGAGGTTGGGACATTTCACGTCCGAGGAATACCTCGTCATGCTGACTTGCGTAGCGAACTGGACCGATTACATCGCTCATACCGAACTCGCATACCATCTTCTTCGCGATCATCGTGGCGCGTTCTAAGTCGTTCGATGCCCCTGTATTGAGCTGATTGAACACCACTCGTTCTGCCGCTCGACCCGCAAGTAATGTCACGAGGCGTGTTTCTAGCTGGTCGCGGCTCATGGTATGCATTTCCTCATTAGGGAGATACGATGTAACTCCCAGTGCACGGCCTCGAGGGATGATCGTCACCTTGTGTACAGCGTCACCGAACGGAAGAAGCTTGCCTGCCAAGGCGTGTCCAATTTCATGGTAGGCGGTTGTCTCCTTTTCGCGATCACTCATTACCATGCTTTTGCGTTCAACACCCATTAGCACCTTGTCCTTGGCGTTTTCGAAGTCGTACATCGCCACATCGACGCTATTTCGGCGTGCTGCAAGGAGCGCAGCTTCGTTGACTAGGTTCGCCAGATCTGCGCCACTCATCCCAGGTGTGCCCTTTGCGATCACTTCAAGGTTAACATCCTTCGAGATTGGAACCTTCCGTGTATGCACGCGAAGAATTCCCAGTCGGCCATTGTAGTCGGGACGATCTACAATAACCTGACGGTCGAAGCGACCCGGGCGCAACAGTGCCGGATCCAACACGTCGGCACGGTTTGTAGCGGCAATAATGATAACGCCTGAATTCTGCTCGAAACCATCCATTTCGACGAGTAGCTGGTTAAGTGTTTGTTCGCGCTCGTCGTGCCCGCCCCCAACTCCGGCACCACGATGACGGCCCACGGCATCGATTTCGTCGATGAACACAATGCACGGCGACTGCTTCTTTGCCTGTTCAAATAGGTCCCGCACGCGGCTTGCACCCACACCTACGAACATCTCAACGAAGTCAGCACCGGAAATAGTGAAGAATGGAACACCAGCCTCACCGGCAACAGCGCGCGCGAGGAGCGTCTTGCCAGTGCCCGGAGGACCTAATAGCAGCACGCCGCGTGGGATTTTACCACCGAGGCGTGTGAATCGGCTCGGATCGCGGAGAAACTCAACTATTTCACGAAGTTCTTCCTTTGCCTCGTCCGCTCCGGCAACATCAAGGAACGAAACCAAGCCGCCCCCTTCAGGTTGCATCTTTGCACGACTCTTACCAAAGGAGAAGATGTTCTTCCCACCGTTGGCACCCATCTGCATCCGACGCGTAACGAAGAAGAACGCAACTAGGAGAAGCACCCACGGCAGGAACTGCACGATTGACACCCACCATGGAGAGTCACCGCTTTCATACGACCAGGATATACCGTTTGCTCGCCACAGAGCTTCTGTCTGCGAGTCGACGACGCCAAGCTTTGTTGAGAAGTGCTTGATATTGACACTGCGACCATTCACAGCAATGGTTGCAGAGTCTCGCAGTGCACCATGAAACTCGTAGTCGTTGAGTTGTGTCTTGGTGATTATCGCAGACTCAACCATGCCACGCGAGATAAACTCGACGTACTGTGAGTAGGTAAGCGGATACTCCTGCTTCTGACTGTTCGACATAAACATGCCGACCATCACGAGCGAGACGAGGATGCCCACCCAAATAAGAATGTTGCGAAGAACACGCGAAGCCGTCATGTCTTGTTCTTCTTCAGGATCGCGCTTTGGGCGCTGTGGTCGTTGTTGTGGTCCGTTCATGGGCGCTATGACGTGTGGCGGGAGGTTTTATGTTGTCTCATCGTCGCAGACTACCCAAATAGCATCAAGTTGGCGCCCATACCCGGCATAGTCCATGCCATAGCCAACAACGAAATCTGGGGCAATCTCACGTCCGACATAGTCAATCGTGATCGAATCTTTGTGTACGTCGGGTTTGCTCAGTAGAGCGGTGATGGTAATGCTCTTGGGCTCTAACGCACTAATGTGCTTTACAAGTTCACGCAGTGTGGTGCCAGAGTCGACAATATCTTCGACGATCATCACATTTCGATCGGAAATGTCGCCGGTGAGACCATCGATCCGCGTCGTTCCGGAATGCGTCATACCATTACCGTAGCTAGAAGCACGGGTAAACTCAATCGAAACGGGCACGGCAATCTTCCGAATAAGGTCAGACGCAAATAGGATGGCGCCTTTGAGAATGACGAGCACCGTGAGCTCTTCGCCTGCATACGCCGTATTGATCCGTGTTGCGATCTGTCCTACCATGTCGTCGATCTCAGACTGCGAGATATACGGACGAAACATGCGGTCGTGAACACGGATGCGGTCTTCTGGGAGATTCATCATGGAGTTGGGAGTGATTCGTAGTGGAGAACGCACACTGTTCTAGTCGAGGCTGTTACCCGTGTCCGCTCGGACTGGCGATGTCCGCACACCCACAGGATTCCCTCACCGTCACACACAACACGAACATCATTCCGCTGTAGGTGGGGAACTCGTGCGTTTGAGAGAAGATCGCTCACCAGCACATGTCCTGTCATCCCCAGCGGTTGAAATCGATCGCCGTGCTTCCACGGCCGCCATACAAGTTGTCCGTTGATCGAGGCAGCATCGAGATAGGCCGTTGTCTGATCTCCCTGCTGCATCACATCCTTGGTCTGTGCAAGCGCTACATGCATGACGTGCGAGCCTGCAACATACTGCCCATCGGCATCGATGCCAAGTTCAGGCAAGGGGGCAGGCTGGTCTTCGGGCAACAGCATGAGCGACCCACGCTCACGTACGATGCGACGGCGACCGTGAATCGTGGCGATCGAACCAACTTCTGCCGCAAGTAGAGGCATAACACGCTGTACATCATCATACGACAGTGCGAGGCCCTGTCGCAGGATTTCAGGGATGAGCGATTCGTGCTGGCGAGCCAGCTTTATAAGGTCGACGACGGACGTCGTACGACGGTGTTCAACGATGTCGGTTAGTGCGTGTGCGACCACGTCGTCGATATACCGCGATAGCTGACGTACATGATCTGTGGATCGGTCGATGGCATGGAGAACCTGTCCACCGAAGACGTCCCGCAGTGCAGGAATCACATGGTGTCGGACGCGATTGCGTTGAAATGCATCTGTGTCATTGGTTGCATCGTCGCGCCAGCGAATGCCGTTTGTTGCTGCATAGGAGAGAACGTCGCTGCGCTGTTGGTGTCGAAATGGCCTACAGACATCCACCGTCTTCGAAAGTGTTCGTCTGGTGGGGATGCCGGCGATGCCTGCGAGTCCGCTTCCGCGTGCAAGGTGCATCATGACGGTTTCACCGTGGTCATCAAGCGTATGGCCCGTGAGAACGAAGTTGATCGCATGCTGTTCAGCGTATGCCACGAATTCCCGATATCGAAGAGCTCGTGCTGTTGCTTCGAGTCCTACGTCGCTGATCATCGCGTCGTCGTGCGGACGAGCATGTGCCACGTGGCAGGGGAGCCCATGATGCGCGCAGACCTGGCGAACGAGTTCTTCGTCGGCATCGCTTTCGGCTGCACGCAGACCATAATTCACGTGCACAACGTGCAGATCAATCTGCAGCGAATTAGCCACAGCAATGCAACAGTGGAGTAGGGTCATACTATCGACACCACCACTGACTGCAACAATGCATGGCTGTTGGGTTACTCCATGTGCTCGGAGCATGTCAGCTACTCGGTCGTGTAGTGACAGACTCATTGTCTAGACAACTTCTGGGATCAGATCGAGCTCGTCAGCAAACTGAAGCATGCGTGCCTCGATCTCCTCGTACGTCTCTAAACGAACGATGTCCTGTCGACAAAGAGAGTTGTTGCGCAGACCCTTTAGGTAGCCACCGTAATGCTTGCGGAACTCGTGAACCGCTCTACGATCGTGCTTGTATTCAAGCTCGAGGCGGAGATGCTCCAAACACGTGAGAATGCGCTCACGTGATGAAACCGGTGTGTAGGATCCCGTTGCCATGTATTGTTTAGCATGCGCGAACAGGAAGGGGTGTCCGATGGCTGCTCGGCCTATCATCACCGCATCTGCACCGGTCTCGTTGAACGCGCGACGAACATCTTCAGGCGTTTTGATATCGCCATTAACGATCACTGGAATGTCGACAACCTGCTTGATCTTTGGAATCCAGGACCAATCAGCATCACCGTCGTGTCCCATGTCGCGCGTGCGGCAATGCACGGTCAGTGCCGCAGCTCCAGCATCTTGAATCATTCGGGCCACATCGAGGATAACGATGTTATCCTTGCTCCACCCAAGCCGTGTCTTCACCGTCACTGGTTTTTTGACGCCATCGACGATTGAGCGGGTGAGGCGCTGCATCTGCAGTGGATCTTTTAGTAGCGCAGCGCCGGCATTGCGGACCACCACGTTCTTGACCCAGCACCCAAAGTTGATGTCGATGAAGTCCGGACCCGAATCTTCGGCTCGCCGAGCCGCCTCGACCATGATATCATGGTCGCCACCAAAAATCTGGATCGCGACTGGTCGCTCTTCTTCCGCCAGACGGAGCTTTTCCATCGAGCGCCTCGCATCCCGTACGAGTCCATCACTCGAGATGAACTCTGTGTACACAATGTCCGCCCCATAGCGCCTGCAAATGCGACGAAACGGCAGATCTGTAACATCCTCCATAGGCGCTAGGAGAATGCCTTGGTCTACTTCGACATGGCCAATCTTCATTGTGCAAAACTACGACACTCGGCATCTACCACCCGAATGGGAAGTAAAAATGCTCTTAAGTCCCGTCTGGAATGTAACTTATCCAAATGATGACGGTCGTTTTGGGCATCTGGAGATGTACGCGTGGAAAGATTTTATTTCCAAGTCTTTGCGTAAACATCATCTGTTCGTATAATAGCGTTGTCCGTGATCCGGGAACTGCGCTCACGAGCGCATGTTTTGTGGTGACGGGCACTTATTGAGGCTTCTACAATCTTTCTCACTTAGGGATTTGGCCATGCGTAAACTGTGCCTTCTTGCGGCATCTGCCGTGTTTGCTGTGCAGATAATGACAGCAGGTGGTGATAATGTTCAGGCCGTAGTGCCTGGCATAGACACCATGCCTCCTGTCGTGACTTCGCAGTCGCTACCATGCGGCGTGCGTGAGTTCACGGCAACGGAAACTCGTAACATTCCTGATCCTCCTCGTCAAACTCCTCAAGAGCGTGACCAGGTTGAAACAGGTATCGCTTCTGTTCGTCTTGCGTTTGACCCTCAGCCAGTTAACATTCGCCTCGAGGCTTTGACGCCAGCAACGTTCACGAAGGATCCAAAGGTCGCACAAGCAACATGGCGCGTCGTGCTTATTGACGCATCGAAGCCAGGTGATTGCGTTGTTGAAGTACGTGACTTCAAGGGCAACATCACTACACGTCGCGTGCAGATCGCTGCTGCAACGCCAACAGGTTCAGCGACATCGATCGACGTTGGTCTCGTCAAGGTCGGCGACCCAGCTAAGGGTGGTCAGCTCACAGTCACGAACAACACAGACGGTCCGATGACACTCACGAACATTGCGCTTCAAACAGGCTCAGTGTTCACGATTACTGCTGGTGGCACGGGCACTGGTCCGATCAACCTCGCAGTTGGTGCATCGCACAATGTTGCGTTTGCATACAACCCAGTTGCTACTGCAGCAGGAAACGACACAGACGTTCTCACGGTTACAACAGCATGCGGTAACGCAGTTTGCAACCTCAGCGGAACGCCTGGTATCTCGCGCATCCAGACAACAGATGCTCTCTCGTTCGATGAAGTACGCTCAGATGTTGAAGATTGCACACCGGCACCAACAAGTGCTCCAAATGTGACAATCACGAACACTGGTAACGTAGATATGAACGTTACAGGTTGGACATTCACAAACCCAGCCTTCTACCCAGCAACAGGTACACCAGCAGCTCCTATCACGGTTGCAGCTGGCGCATCAGTCAACGTCAACATCTGCTTCAAGAGCGCGCCACTTGGTGCACAATCAGGAACAGTGACGTTCAACAATGACGCAACTGACCGTGCTGACAACGTTGTGAACCTCAACGGTACTATCACAACAAGCGTTGAAGATGAAATGGGCAAGACAGCTCGCGTATGGTTTGATGCCGCAAACGAGCAGATCGTGTTCACAACAGTCAAGGCAGCTACACCAGTAACTGTGCACGACATCAACGGTCGTGTTCTCGCAGCATCAACAGTCGCTGAAGATGGCAACTTCCGTCTCTCGACAGCAACGTGGTTGAATGGTGTTGTGGTGATCACATACACAGACGCAAACGGTCAGCGTACACGTACGCTTTCGGTCGTTCGCTAAGCCCACGAGTTCATACGAACCCTACAACACAAGGGGTCGGCGTTTACGCCGACCCCTTGTTCGTTATCGTACGGTACCGCAAGAGATATCCGATGCTCGCAATGGTGAGTCCGATAACATAGCCGATCCAGATCCCGTGTGCCCCCTGACCAAGAGGGAAAGCAATGAGGTAGCCAAGAGGGATGCACAGCATGATATAGGCAACAAATGCCATGATTGCCGGAACACGTGTGTCGTTCAGGCCGCGAAGGATCCCCATACCAACGACTTGTAATCCGTCGAAGAGTTGAAACGCAGCAGCATAGATCAGGAGCTGTGATGCTAGCGCAAGGACAAGGGGGTCCTGGCTATACAACAAGGGAAGTTGATGCCGCAACACGATGAAGCCTAGCGATGTGATGAGCTCGAAGGCCATGATAATGCCTATTGCCACATGTGCCGCCCTGCGGACGTGATGCATGTTGCCTGAGCCTGCCGCAGAGGCCACACGGACAGTTGCTGCTGAACTAAGACCAAGAGCGCCCATGAAGGTGATGGATGCGAGGTTGAGTGCCACCTGGTGCGCTGCTAGTGGCACGGCGCCAAGCCAGCCCACCATTAACCCTCCAACGGCGAATGCCGCAACTTCGAGCGTAATCTGCAGTCCGATACTCGCTCCCGAGAGCAGGAGGGCCATGCGTTCCCGGCGCGAGAGGACGTTGGTGATACGCGCGCGGAGAGGTGCGAAGAACTCACTGCGCCTCCAGACCACATATCCGATGCCAACGGCGCACACGCGCGAGAGGAAGGTCGCAAAACCAGCACCCTCTGCGCCCATGGCCGGCATGCCAAGATTGCCGTAGATGAAGATCCAGTTGAACAGCACATTGAGAAGGTTGGCTGCTATGGCAATCATCATGGGCATTCGGCTGTTGCCGAGCGCTTCTGACGTCTGTTTTAACACGCCGAAACCGAGGCGAAAGAGAAACGACAACACATACCAGCGGAAGTACGGGATCGCCAACGACGTCACGTCGGCAGGTGCTCCTAACACCTCGAGCCATGGACTAACAGCTAGGAGTGCGCCCACGAGGCCAAGAGCAATCAGCATCGCCAAATGGCTGCCGGTGCGGACGACTGCTGCTGCACCTGGGGTGTCACCTCGTGCTATTCGGGTTGCGATCTCCGGCGTCATGGCGATCGTGAATCCAACGCCAAAGAGTAGAACCATGGTCGAAGACGTGCCGGCGAGGGTTACCGCAGCAAGGGGTAGGGTGCCGAGACTTCCCACCATAATCAGGTCCACGGCCAGTGTCAACATGTCCGAAACCTGCGAGGCTGCGATCGGTGCAGCCAGTGCTAGGGTATCTCGAATGTCCGTGCGTATGCTCATCCACGAAACTTGGTAAAAAAACCACACCGTCCCTTCGTAACTTCGCTGTGTTTCGCTATTCCTACCCCAAACGCGACTATGACTCCTCGTTTCCGCCTGTTCTCGAATGACGTTGGTATTGACCTCGGTACCGCAAACACCCTAATCTGGCAAAAAGGCAAGGGGATCGTTCTCAATGAACCTTCGATTGTTGCGTTCGACCGCACAACGAAGAACATTATTGCCATTGGCCATGAAGCCGAGAGGATGGTCGGCAAGACCCATCGCGACATCAAGACCATTAGGCCGTTGAAGGATGGTGTGATTGCGGACTTTGAGATTGCCGAAGGTATGCTTCGTGCATTCATCCAAAAGGCATCGACATCAATTGCGCAAGCACGGCGCATGGTGATCTGCGTACCGTCTGGCATCACGGAGGTTGAAAAGCGAGCCGTACGCGATTCTGCTGAGCATGCTGGTGCGAAACAAGTGCACCTGATTGCCGAGCCGATGGCGGCAGCAATTGGTGTTGGACTTGATGTGCACGAACCAATGGGCAACATGGTTGTTGACATCGGCGGTGGCACCACCGAAATCGCAGTGATTGCGCTCTCGGGCATTGTTGTAGACGAATCAATTCGAATCGCCGGCGACGAACTCACTAATGCCATCGTAAGCTGGTTCAAGCGTCAGCACAATATCCTTATTGGTGATCGTACGGCAGAGATCATCAAGGTGAATGTTGGATCAGCGTGGCCGCTTCCAGAAGAGCTTGAGATCGAAGTAAAGGGTCGTGACATGGTCACAGGCACGCCAAAGAGTATCATCGTATCAAGTGAAGAAATCCGCGAAGCACTTAACGAGAATGTATCGACGATCATCGAAGCAGTGCTTACGTTGCTCGAAAAGACACCACCAGAACTTTCGGCAGACATTTTTGATCGTGGGATTATTCTTACCGGTGGTGGTGCTCTGCTCAAGGGGCTTGACGAGCGCCTGCGTCGCGAAACATCACTTCCAGTGCACGTTGCCGACGACCCGCTCACGGCAGTTGCTCGCGGAACGGGGCGTGTTCTTGAAGATCTTGACGCATTCTCATCAGTCCTCATCAAGTCTAAGCGCTACTAATGCGTCGACTCATTGAATTCGTTGTACGGTTCAAGAATTACATCACGCTCAGCACGCTTGTGGTGATGTCGTTCGCATTGATGAGCGTGGGGAATCTCTCGCAATTGGGAGGATTCCGCGCTGTGATTGTTGGGTCGATCGGTTGGATGCAGTCGTTGTTTGCGTGGATTCCAAACCCGGTAGCATTGAAGAGTGAGAACGTAGCTCTTCGTGAATTGAATCTTCAGCTGGCAGTCGAATCCGCTAGGTCTCGTCAGTCGATGGTGGAGAACTCCACGCTGCGCAAGATGTTGGAGCTTCCTCAGTACACCGACTACACGTTGATAGCCGCAGATGTGGTTGGGAAGACTACCACACAGCTTCGCAACTATGCGACCATCAACAAGGGCACGAAGGACGGTGTGCGCGAGGGAATGTCGTGTATTACCGATGCCGGACTTGTCGGAATTGTGATTGGTGCGTCACAGCACTATGCTGTGCTTCAATTGCTCATCAATCGTGATACGCGTGTAAGTGCGAAAGATCAGCGTACGCGTGTCGACGGTATCATTCAGTGGGAGGGTGAGAACTTTCTTGTCCTGAAGGATGTGCCGCGTGCCTACGATGTGCAGGCGGGTGACTTAATTCTCACATCGTCATATAGTGCGCGATATCCAGCCAACATCGTTATCGGTCGCGTTGTGGATGTTGGTGACGAGTCGAATTCGCTCTTTCGTAGGATCGTCGTCGAGGCGGCAGTCAACTTTGCAACCCTTGAACAGTTGTTCGTTGTCGATACACGGTCATCATCGGAGCGTGCTGAACTCGAGCGCCTAACAGATGAACGTCAGCGTCAACGATCAACACCGTAACATCCATGGCTCTCAACTTCGACGTTCAACGTAGCCATTTGATGGCAACACCCTCGCTCAGATTTATTCTGTATGCGGTTGTGGCTCTCATTCTTGCTGTGATCCACGTTGTATTCCTTGGGTATATCTCGGTGAGTTCCGTAACGCCGGATCTCTTGTTGTTGTTTACTGTGTGGGTAGCTCTTGTCGAAGGACAATTCACTGGTATGGTTGCGGGGTTCCTATGTGGACTGCTATTCGACGTCGTTTCAGCCGACGTTCTTGGAGCAAACGCCCTAGCAAAAACACTCGCGGGTTTTACAGCCGGGTATTTCTGGCGTGAGGGATTTGCGATGGTAACTATTGGCCACTACCGTTACCTCATGATCGTCGCCATAGCAGGGGTCATTCACAACCTCGTGTATTACCTGCTTTACGTCCAGCCAATGCAGATCGACTTCCTGATGTTCTTCCTGAAGTACGGTGTTGCAACTACCCTCTATTCGACGGTAGCAGCTGTGTTCCCAATGCTTTATGTTAACCGCCGGCGCGACCAATAGCGGGCCAATGCAGGACCTGCGGGTCGTTGTGAACAATGTGGATAACTCCACACCACTGGTCTTCACCGCCGGTGGCAATTTGTACCGTTCTACGACACTCGAATAACACGGAATACCTACGGGATGTATCTCTCGAAACTTGAGATGGTGGGATTCAAGAGCTTCGGTCTGAAGACCGATCTTGAGTTTACCGACGGCGTCACGGCGATTGTTGGACCAAACGGATGCGGCAAGACCAACGTGGTCGATGCTATTCGGTGGGTGCTAGGCGAACAGAAGACATCGATGCTTCGAGCAGATTCGATGGATCAGGTGATCTTCAATGGATCACGCACGCGCAAGCCCCTTGGTATGGCAGAAGTCTCTCTGACGATCGAAAACAACAAGCACATCCTTCCTACGGAATACTCGCAAGTTGTCATCACACGCCGGTTGTTCCGCAACGGTGAAAGTCAGTACCTGCTGAATAAGACGCAGTGTCGCTTACGCGACATTATCGACTTGTTCATGGATACAGGCATGGGCGCTGATGCCGATTCTGTGATTGAGTTGAAGATGATTGAGACGATCCTCAGCGATAAGGCTGACGAACGCCGCCATCTCTTCGAAGAGGCTGCAGGTGTGACGAAGTACAAAGTTCGTCGCAAGGAAGCACAACGTAAGCTCGATGCAGCACAGCGTGATATTTCGCGCGTACAGGACATCGTGCGTGAAGTACAAAAAACCGTGAATTCGCTTGCACGTCAGGCTGAAAAAGCGCGCCAGCATCAGGAACTATCGACACGTCTGCGCGAGCTGGATAGATTGCTCTTTGCGTTTGAGTATGCCGAAGAGTTTGTTGCGCTCACACAGCTTGAAGAGCATATCCGTGGCATTCGCCAGCGTCGTGAGGCGGCTGACGCTTCTCTTGTAACAGCCGAACGTGAGGTCGTTGCCATTGAACAGCAACAGCAGACGGACGAACAACGTTTGCGCGATGCCTACGCTGGTGAAAACGATGTGCGTGCCACACTGAGTGATGCACAACAGCAACTCTCGGTTGTTGGTGAGCGCATTCTTTCGAACCAACGTGCCCTTGAACGTCTCGACCGTGAGCATGTTGAATCGCAATCGCAGCAGTCAACAACAGCTGAAGAATTGGATTTGGTTCGTGAGCGCATCCGCGTGGGTATACACCAACAGGAACAAGCCACATCTGCACTGGCCACGTTTCGTGAGACTGTGCAGCAAGCACAAGAGCACGTGCACCAGCATCGTGACGCACTTGCACAGCAACGCGACGTCCTTACTGGATCGCGTCAGCTTTTGAGCGAGCGTCGGAATCACTTGGACCGCTATCGTATTCAGGCAGACGGACAGCAACGTCGGCTTGCTGAGATCGAGGCACAACAGATGCAATTGGCAGATCGCCTGCGTCAGGTGGAAGAACAACTTGAGCGCGAGCGCGCAGATCTTCCATCCCTTGACGAGCAACTTGCTCGCGCCGAACAAACGCTGCATGCTGCCGAAGAACGTCAACGTGCATTAACTACTGAACAAGAGGGTCTTCAGCGCGAAGCGGAAGAACTTCGTTCGCAGCTCGGTCACAGTACGGCGTCGCTCGAGTTTCTTACGGGTCTTGTCGACACCGCTGAAAGCAGCAAGTTCTTGCTGACGACACCCGAGTGGACGCCGAAGGGTGAGAAGCTAACACTTGCGGAAGTCATCAACACGGACGAACGCCTGCGTATTGCCATCGAGGCAGCGCTTGGAGATGCGGCGCGATATTTCGTTGTCAACGATCGATCAGAAGCACAACAGGCTATCAGCGCACTTTCAAAGAACGCGGTTGGTAAGGCAACGTTCTTGTGTCGCGATGCCATCCCATCGCTCGATGCACCGTCATCGCTTGGATCTGCAAACGGCATTATCGGCTGGGCATCGGAGTTGATTCAATCTGACGAGCAGCTTCGCGGTGCCGTGCGTGGAATTCTCGGCCACACGGTTGTTGTTGAGTCGATCGACGACGCATGGAGGGCTGTTTCATCGACGCCGGCAATATCAGCGGTAACTCTCTCAGGCGAGATTGTTCATCGTGCCGGAGCAGTTCGTGGTGGATCGACGTCGCGCACGGAAGGTGTCCGCGTTGGACGTCGTGAGCGTATCGACCAATTGCGTGCTGATATCGCAGTGCTTGAGCAACGCCGTGCGGACATCGACGGACGTCTGCGCACCGTCCGGGCAGAATTGGGAACAATTGATCTACGTCGCCTTGGAGATGATGTGCGAAAGGTTGCACTCATACGTAACGACCGCGTGCAGCGTATCGACGCGCTGCGTGTGCGGATCGATGATGTTCAGACACAGCGTACGACGAAGACAGACGAGGCAGCTGATATCAGCAATGAGCTTGAGGGTCTGCGTACAGAGGCAATAAGGGCAGACGCGGGAGTTGAGGAAGCTGTCTCAGCCGTCACGTCGCAGGAATCAACCCTGATGTCGGCGTCGCAAGCACTCAATGATGTAGAGGCACTGTTGTATCAGCGCACCAATGAGATGCGTGCAGCTGAGCTTCACGTTGTGCAGCTGGCAGGTGAAGTTCAGACGTTGACGAGTGATGAAGGCCGGTTGACAAATCAGCGACTCACCATTGATCAGCGGAAAGCTCAGCGCGAGACCGAGCGCAACGATCTACGTACACAGCAGACATCGCTCTCGAGTGAGCGCGAGGCAGCAGATCTAGCTGCGGTACTCTTGGTCGCAAAACTTGCAGATGCAAAGTCAGCACGCGAAGCACTTGATCTCACGGTTAAGGAGACATCAGCAGCATTGCAAGCGATCTCAGAACGCGTCCGCCAATGCCGTAAAGATGTCGATGCAGTGGTGCTTGAGGCACATGAGACGGATCTGAAGCACAACGAGATCCGACTGCGCATGGAGTCGCTCGTTCGTCGTGCCACAGAAGAACTTGATCTTGAGATTCCTCAAGAGCCATCAGTGCCGGAAACGCAAGAGTCGCCGGAAGCATTGCGCACGGAAGTGCAAGATGTGCGCCGTCGGTTGACATCGATGGGGAACGTCAACTTCCTAGCGCTGGAGGAGCATGAGCGGGAAAACGAACGTCTGCAGTTCCTCACGCAGCAGCTGGGAGACCTTACCGACAGTGAGCGGACATTGAATGCCACGATTGCTGAGATTAATGAGACAGCACGTGAGAAGTTCACGAATACCTTTAACAGTATTCGTGAGAACTTCATAGGCCTGTTCAAAATGCTCTTCAGTGAGGATGATGAAGCAGATCTACAGATGATCGAATCGGAGGACGGCGATCCGCTCGAGTGTTCAATCGACATCACAGCAAAGCCACGAGGCAAGCGTCCGCATAGCATTGAAATGCTCTCGGGCGGAGAGAAGACGCTCACAGCGATTGCGTTACTCTTTGCAATCTATCTCGTCAAGCCGAGTCCGTTCTGTATTCTTGACGAAGTCGATGCACCACTTGATGATGCCAACATCGATCGCTATCTCAAAATCATCCGCAAGTTCGCCGAGAACACGCAGTTCATGATGATCACACACAACAAGAAGACAATGGAATCTGCCGACACGTTGTACGGCGTGACCATGGAAGAGCCAGCTGTTTCAAAGGTTGTCTCTGTTCACCTTGCCGGCACTGCGGCAGCATAACATTCACCATGAACGTGTTTCTATCGGAACCGCAATGAAGTATCTCGCCATCGCCATATGCGCAATGATCCTCGGAACAGCAAACCTGACTGCGCAGGATGAACCACAACCGGTTGTGCTTACCGAGACCGTTCAGGCGCGTTTCGGCACGGTGTGGGAGTCACTAAAATCATCCATCGAAGAGTTCGGCTGTCCAAAACCGCAGATCATCAAGGTGATTGACCCTGCAGAAGAGGGTGGACTTTACAAGGGACAGTACGTCTCGGACTACTGCGTCTTGGGCACGGGCGAGGACACCACAAAGGCGACAATTCAGAAATACTCCGACGTGCCTCGCATTCGCGGTGGCATTTGGGTAACCTGCCGTGTGCAGTACAAGATCAACGTCAAAGAAGAAGATGGCGGTGTAACGAAGATTATCCTCCGCGCTGAAATGTCAGGCTTCGAGGAGTTTATCACCGCTGCTAATCACTTCTGGGTATCCAATGGCATACTCGAGCGCAACATGATGGACACCATGTTGGCGAAGATCAAGAAGAAGCAGGCTGAGTCGGGTAATTAAG
>CAMCXP010000023.1 GCA_945883395.1 Melioribacter roseus P3M-2 | reverse complement strand
ATTGGACTCATGCGCAGTCGGGCACGAGCGCCGTCGCTGATGTTGACAGCGTCGATGCCATGTTCTTTCAAATACCGTGCACCTTCGATGACGCTCGACATGTCAAGACCCCGAGGAACGTCGAGCTCGACTGTTGTGACCAGTCGCTTGCCAAGCGATGCGCCGAACGGGGTTTGTGCTGGTGCGACTGTGCTATCTGCATCGGCACGCTGATGGCGCGTGATAACGACCGGTGACGACCCAACCGTAGCGCCAGCTACCGCCTCGGCAATTGCTCGTACATGGGCGATGTCGGCACCACCATCGGCACCAATGATTGTTGCACCGTGCTCTACCAGACGTCGGGCAGCTGCGGCAACGTAGGACGGCTCGGCGTTGTACACCGGAATGCCATCGATGATGGTGGGAATACCTACGTCGGGAAGTGCAACCAAGGGTACGGTGCTGACGCGAAGTGACTCAACGATGCCGAGCATGCGTTGGGGTCCGACAGTGCCGTTCGATCCCAAGGCCTGAATACCATGGCGCTCCAGGCGCTGCGCGACATCCGATGGGTAACTGCCACTGAGCACAGAACCGTCCTCGGGGAACGACTTCAGTGCTATCAAGGGAATGTCGATGCTCAGGGAACGTACGGCATCAATCGCGATCTCGATCTCATCCAAGTCGATAAACGACTTCAGCATAATGAGATCGACCGAGCCGGCCAAGAGAGCAGAGATCTGTTCGGTAAAGCAGAGCTTGAGATCCTCATGCTTGAGGGGGCCGAGTGGGTGCAGCAAACGTCCGCTTGGTCCTACAACACCGGCGACCAGCGCAGCAGAACCTGCAGCTTGACGCGCAAGCCACACGCCCTTGCGATTGATCTCGTGCACGCGTGCCGAAAGCATCGACGATTCGAGTGCGTAGCGGTTAGCGTGGAGTGTGTTGCTCTGCAGAAGACGAGCGCCGGCATCGAGGAACTCGTGATAAATTCTCTCAATGACAACAGGTGATGTAAGGTTGTAGCGATCGCACGGACGCTCGGAAAAACCGCGGCGTGCGAGCTCGATCGCCATGGAGCCATCGGCCACTATCGGACCCGATGAGAGCCACGATGCAACCTCGAGTTTGGATATCATGTGCTGCGTCCCCACAAACCGTAGTCAAACGAGAACATGCTTCTCGGACTCCACCAGAGGTAGACACAACCGAGGATCATTGCTGAGTTCTTTGCAACCTTGATCCACGAGACTTCTTCCCCCCCTGACTCCCCAAAGCATCCGCAGTCGATCTTGAGCCCAAGCACAACCGCATACGCTACGGCGAGTGTAAACACAAGGAGCATGCCACCACAGAGTAGCGACTGCACGCGCGTCCGGATGCCCATGATGAGGCCGACGCCGGCCAGCAGTTCAAGCCATGCCAGCACAAGGGCAACAGCATTCACCGACCACGACGGGAGAAGTCCGTAATGCATGATCGATGTTGCGAAGGCAAGGGGCTCGATAATTTTCGGCACCGCTGCAACGACGAAGTATCCGCCGATGAAGACGCGCACAAGAAGGCTCAACCAGGGACGTAATGCATCCATAGGGACACAAATTACATCCTGCGCGCTAGACCACGTATGTACTGATCAGTATCCATGCAATGAACGCGAGCGCAATGCCATTGCTCACCAACGCAATTCGTGCAAGCAAGCGTCCGCCGTTGTAGTCACGCCGCACATGTGAAGGGGCATCCACCGACAGCGGCGATGCCGCAGCAGCACGCAGGACAAGTGCTGCCGGAAGTATGCCGATGCCCCAGACAATAGTCAGGATGATACCGGCATACCCTAGCCAAACCATGCGTCGTGGCGTCATTATCAGTTCTTCGGATCGAGAGCGGTGGTGATTTGCAGTACCAAGTCCTCGACGTGAGCACGTGTAAGTGCATCAGCCGAGCGTAGTCCTGATAGTGTCTTCTTGAGTGTTGTCAGACGCTGGCGAGCAATGGCGCGAACATCTGTCGAGTACGTCGACGGCCCCCGCATGAACACCATAAAGAAGTCACCCGATGAAGAAGGGGCCGACGACTTGTCGATCAGGTCCTGAACATATGCGCGTTGAAGATATCGACGGTAGAAGTCGATCGGTGCCTTTGTCTGTACTTCGGTAAAGACAGCCGCTTCCACGTCTGTGAGGAGTTCGTCAACGCTATACGCTGCTGTGGTAAACCTTGTTTGCTGATCGAGCAATCGCAGGAGTTTATCCGACGACATCACAGTGCGAAGTACGCGTGTCTGCATTGAGCTCAGTCGCTGTGCAACGTCCGACGGTTGGAGGAGCTGCGCGATCTTCTCATCGAGCAACCACAGTGGCGTTGTGAACACTTGATCGCGGAGAAACTGCACCGCGCCACGTTGACGATCCTTGGCAACAATGCTGAAGACGGGGCCCGGCGAGCCGAAGACCTTGCGCTCTGTGATGACACCACCAGGAATATTTGCGACGTGTCCCATCTCGCGACTCCACTGTCCAAGCACGTCGTCGTACAACTCGCTGAGCAGCGTGAAATTCTTCCCTTCACTGTATGCCGACTCATAGAGGTATCCCATAATGCGCTTGAGGTTCGCAACTCCATATGTGCTAGCCTTCACCGCATCATCACCCAGGTCTTCTGTCTGTGCCGATGGGTCAACGATCATCCACTGCTGTGCACCGAAGCGGTACATCGGGTTTGTTTCGGTGAGCTTCGCCCATGCAGTAAGCGTGTCAGTTTCTTCGTCAGATGTACGTGCGCCGATGATCGGACGGTATCCCCACATCGTCGCGAACAAATCGTACGGTCCAACCTGCGGACGTACCGGCACGTCGTCACCAGGCTGTGCGATATAGTTGAAGCGCGCATAGTCCATGATCGAGGGGGCTGTGCCATACTTCGCGCAGAAGGTCTTCGACCGCAATGAGTCAACTGGATATGCACTCGATGCCTTCATGTTGTGCGGCATACCGATGGTGTGTCCGAACTCGTGTGCGGCAACAAAGGCAACCAGTTCGCCCATGAGCGAATCGTTGTAGGGCAACTTGCGCGACTTCGGATCACTCACCGCTTGGGTGAAGTACCAGCTTGTCTGCAGCTTCATGATGTTGTGGAACCAACCAATATCCGACTCAATGATTTCGCCCGTGCGTGGGTCGTGAATGTTCGGACCATACGCGTTTTCGGTCGGCGACGGGTAGTAGCGGATCACGCTATAGCGAGCATCTTCTGGAGACCAATCGGGATCCTTTTCCGGCGTTGGTGGTTCGAGACAGCGCACAGCGTTTTTGAAACCTGCCGCTTCGAATGCTGGGTTCCATTCTTCAATACCCTTCTTCAACCATTTGCGCCATTGCACTGGTGTAGCAGGATCGATGTAGTACGTGATCGGCGTGATAGGCTCGACAAGTTCACCACGGAGGAACGCCGCTGTGTCCTTTGGCTCGAGGCGCCAGCGCACGATGTATTCGCGTTGAACGGCTTCAGCTTCTGGACGCGAGTAATCGGTTTGACGAAGGGAAAAGAACCCAACGCGTGGATCGGCCAGGCGCGGCGTCATCGGACGCTCAGGCAGAAGCACCATGGAGTGGTGCATGCCAAACGTCATCGTCCGCGTTGCGCTATTCTGTGCAGGCGCTTCGGCTGAAAACGTGAGGAGATTCTCTACTTCGATGTTCGTCGGGAAGCTCTTGATGTAGTCGATAAACGAACGATCGCGATCGAGGCCAGACATCTTGTATTGCGTCCGAACTGAGCGATTTGGTGTGAGTATTCCCACATCACTCAAGAACATATCTGTGACATCGACGACGATGGCACTTGAGTCCTTCGTGTATGCCTGAATCGGAAATGCACGAATCACTTCTTCAAAGTTTGCAGCGCGAACAGCGCGAGCAATGGGTGATGAATCTGCCGCCACATTCACATACGAGACGGTACGAAGCAGAATCTTCTCGTACTTCTGTTCCCAACGAATGACTTCTGTGTTGTTTTCTTCACCACCGTAGCCAACAGATGGTGTGCGCGAGATGCGTGAAACAAGGATCATTTCCTTGTTCAGCATCGCAACTGGGATTTCGTACAAAAACTTGCCGTCGAGGTGGTGCACGATGAATAAGCCCGAATCCGAGACTGCATCCTTGGTGATCACCTTGTCGTACGGCTTGACTTTCTTGTCCTTCAATCCCGCCTTGTCGCCATCGGGACGATCGGACGGTTGCTGCGGGGGTGTCGGCGATGATCCACATGCGAGGAGAAATGCCGTACTGATCGTGACAAGTGTCCACGAAACGAATGACTTCATACTTGGGGGTCCCGAATAGCTGTTGAGCAAGAACTACGAATCTAAAAACAAAGACGCCCGGCCAGCTATCGGGGAGGGGACTGCGTGGCACGGGCGTCTGTGGTGTATCGTGTGGCCTTTCGGGTTAGGGGCCGGATCGGGGAAGTTGGCCACACGATGTCATGGGGGACGTAGGCAGTGACGGACCTGCCCGGTAATTGTTACAGCCGTATCTTTGCCCCCATGATTCCTGCTATCGGACTGTGCGTCGGACTCGATCTCGACCTTGCAAAAATGCCTGAACACTATCGGAGCCGACCAGACGCACTGGTTGCCTTTGGTACCGATGTGATCGACGCCACACGTCAGTGGGCATCGTGCTACAAGATCAACCTGGCCTTCTTCGAGCAATACGGCATGGCCGGTATCGAGGCGATGTATGCCATTCGACGCCATTGTGGGAATGCATACGTAATCGCCGATGCCAAGCGAGGCGACATCGGCAATACATCGGCAGCCTACGCACGTGCGGTGTTTGACGATCTCGGTGCGGATGCCATCACGGTTTCGCCATACATGGGGCGCGACTCGGTTGGTCCGTTCCTCGAGGTTGCCGACCGCATGGTGTACGTCCTGGCACTGACGTCCAACCCAGGATCGCACGATTTTCAACGTTTAGCAGTCGACGGACAGCCTCTGTACCGTCGGGTGATGGAATCAACCTTAGCGTGGCCACGCAATGGTGATGTTGGTTTCGTCGTTGGGGCGACGAATGCTGACGAGCTCGCGATGCTGCGAACAGCATACCCGAATGTGCCATTGCTGATCCCTGGTCTCGGTGCACAAGGTGGTGATGAACACGCAACGGTTGCGGCAAATGCCACAGGACCGGCGGTGTTTAACGTGTCGCGTGGATTGCTGTATTGCGATGCATCACCAACGTGCATGACGTCGATTGCCGCCGAAGCGGAACGTCTTCACGCTGTTCTAACGTCACGCTAACGCACCACGGACGCTCTACAATGACACGTTGTGTTATTGTTTCGATGCGCTATGTCTCTTCGCAATCTTCCTGAACGTCTGTTGCAGCGTGCGATACACGCAGCACTTGCTGAATCGGGTCGGGTATGGACCTGTTCGAACGGCGCTCACGTGCAGGTGTTGTCTCCAGGACGCATCAACGTGCATGAAGGTCCGGACATCGTCAACATTGCGATCTACCGCGAGCAATGTGTCACCATTGGCAGCGCGGAAGTGCATCATACCGCATCGATGTGGTACGCTCACGGTCACGCAAGCGATGCACGGTACGACGACGTCATCCTGCATATCGTTCTCACCGATGATGTGCCGATTGCACACATCCCGTGGACGCTTGTCATCTCGCATGCTGACGTTGTGCGCGGAATGCGTGCCTTAAAGCATCGTGCGCAGCTTGATGCAATCGAGCACGTCGATGAGCTGCAGCGCGCAGCATTTCAACGCATCTCACGCAACGTTGCTCGCTCACGAGCAGCTGTTGGACGTGTTGGCGTGCATGAGGCAATACGCATGCTTACGGCCGAGTGGTTCGAGAGTCTCACGCGCAAGCGGCATCACCCGCTGATCGACGACGTTGCGCGCATCGTTCGGGAACAGATCCCTGAGTCGCCCCTTGGCATGTTTGTCCGCGACATACAATCGGTTCACGACGAGGAGGTCTTGCGTGCACTGCACCTCGCCGAACAGCGCCGCATTGCGCACGAAGGACGATCCATGCGCAGGGAACTGGTGACGAACGTGATTGTTCCCATGAGCCTTGCCCGCGCAACCCTGACCCAACGCGTAACGCTGCTCCAATGGTACTGGATGACACGGGCACAGCGATGCTACGCTGGACCCGAGCGTCGCTACCCTGGTATGCGGCAGGACTACATCTGGCAGCAGCAGGGGATGCTCGAGCTCCAGCGTCGAGGGGGATAACGAGTGAGTGCGAGAGTGCGTTCCACGTCCTAACTTTGCGCGCTCTGAATCTTCGCTCACACTCTCCCAACACGTTGCATGCAGACAGTTCTTGTCACCGGTGCCAATGGTGAAATTGGCCACAGCCTTCTCCATGCTCTCGCAGCTCGCGAGGGATGTCGCGTAATCACGCTCGACCTTGCACCACTGGGCGACGACTTGCGATCGCTTGTGTACGAAGCACGCGTCGGTGATGTGTCTGATCCAGCAGTTGTAGCTGAACTCGAGAAGAACGATTTCACTGAGATCTATCACCTCGCTGCGTTGCTGTCGACGAGCTCGGAGAAAAACCCGGAGCGCGCGCACCACGTCAACGTCAACGGCACGATGGGTCTGCTCCTGATGGCACGTCGCATCGGTGTGCGCACGGGAACTGCCGTCAAGTTCCTCTTCCCGAGCACCATTGCCGTGTTTGGCATGGGATCGCTTGACGAAAAGCACCGTGCCGGCTCAGTGACAGAGTTCTCGCACTTGCAGCCGACAACGATGTACGGAATCAATAAGGTTTACTGCGAACAACTTGGCTCGTACATGAGCGACCGATTCGGTCAGCTCACGAATGAAGCAGGTGTGAAAGCACTCGACTTCCGCGCACTGCGTTTCCCGGGTCTGATCTCGGCAACAACAGTGCCAACCGGTGGCACGAGTGATTATGCTCCTGAGATGATCCATGCCGCAGCGCAGGGTAAGGACTACGCATGCTTCGTCCGACCAGATGCACGCATTCCCTTCATGGCAATGCCGGATGGCGTCAAGGCGCTCCTCGATCTTGCAGCAGCTCCAGCAGAAACGCTCACACAGCGTGTGTATAACATCCGTGCGTTCTCGCCATCTGCCGAAGAGATTGCGACCGTCGTTGCCACGGCATTCCCAAGCGTTTCGATTACCTACGCACCACATCCAGTTCGCCAGGCCATCGTCGATTCCTGGTGTGCAGATGTCGATGATGCAGCGGCACGTCGCGATTGGGGCTGGACGCCTGACTACGATATGCAGCGTGCGTTTGATGAGTATTTGATCCCGACCATCGCACGTGTCTATGGCGGATAACACGCATACGAATCGTCTCGCGCTCGAACAGTCGCCATATCTCCTGCAACACGCACACAATCCGGTGGAATGGTATCCGTGGTGCGACGAAGCGTTCGCACGTGCACGTACCGAGAACAAGCCTGTGTTTGTGAGCGTGGGCTACGCGACGTGTCACTGGTGTCATGTCATGGAGCGCGAGTCCTTCGAAGACGAGTCCGTTGCTACATATCTCAATGAACACTTCATCAGTATCAAGGTCGATCGCGAAGAACGTCCGGATGTTGATGCATTGTGCATGGATGTGTGTCAAACACTCACCGGACATGGCGGGTGGCCATTGACGATTGTGATGGACGGAGAGCGGCGTCCGTTCTTTGCTGGCACATACTTCCCGCGTCACTCCTTTGGGAATCGCCTCGGCTTTCTCGATCTCCTCGCGCGGTTGAAAGAAGTCTGGGTACTCGATCACGCCCGTGTTCAGGACACAGCGCGCGAGATTACGTCCGCTCTCGCACAACAGGCAGCTGCCGATTTCCGTGGCGACATACCCGAATCGGTGATGGCAACTGTCGTCGATCATCACCGTCGCATGTACGATGATGTGTACGGCGGCTTCTCTGCACGACCCAAGTTCCCATCTCCGCACCACCTCCTGCTGCTCTTGCGTCGTGCTCATGCCGACAACGATAAGGGTCTGCTTAGCATGGTTTGTACAACGCTCGATGCAATGCGGGCAGGGGGCATGTACGACCATGTCGGGTTTGGATTCCACCGGTATAGCACCGATCGAGAGTGGCGCGTGCCGCACTTTGAAAAGATGCTCTACGATCAAGCCATGCTCGTGATGGCCTACACCGAAGGCTGGCAGAGCACATCCGACGAGCTCTATGCGCGCGTTGTTGCTGAGATCGCCACCTATCTCGAACGCGAAATGACAGCTGACTCGGGCGCATTTTACTCCGCACAAGATGCAGATAGTGAGGGGGAAGAAGGGAAGTTCTACATCTGGACAGGCGACGAGCTGCAGGATATGCCGGTAAATCTCTGGCACTTACTCAACGCTTCACATGATGGCAACTTCCACGACGAAGCTTCAGGTAATCCCGTACCGGCCAACATCCTCTATGCGCTCCGTGGTGATCTCCGAGATGTGCTGCTAGCACCGGAATGGGAGCCGTATCGTACCGTGCTTCTGCAACGCCGATCAGCGCGGATTCGTCCACTGACGGATGATAAGGTGCTTAGTGATTGGAACGGCCTGATGATTGCGTCGCTCGCACGAGCAGGTCGCGCGTTTGCCAACCCACGCTACACGCTGATGGCAGAGCGTGCCTTTGCTGCATTTGCGCACCCAGTGGCAGCTCACCGCTACCGTAATGGTCATGCCGCCATCACACCAATGCTCGATGACATGGCGAGTATGGGTCTTGCCGCGTGCGAGCTCTACCAAACCACAGGATCGAGCCTTCACCTTGATGCAGCCTGTACGTATGCTGATGCAATCCTCACGCGCTTCCGCGGAGATGATGGGGCATTGTACACCAATGCTGCCGACGTCGTCGACATTCCTGTACGCCAGAAACAGGGCTACGATAGCGCCTATCCATGTGGCAACAGCATCGCTGCCCAGCTCGCTGCACAACTCGGCGCCATCACCGGTGATCAACGCTATCGTGATGCCGCAGTTGCCTGTGTGCGTTCCTATGGCTCGCAGCTCGAGAAGTTTGCGCCGGGCTTCTGTATGCTCTTGTGTGCATGGGATATCCTCAGCGGCGGATCTACAGAAATTGTCTTCACAGAGTCGGTTACGACGGATGCGCTCATGCAACGTGCGTTCGCCCATATCGGCGCTACCTACAACCCGAGAGCAGTTTATGTTCACCGGCCAGCTGATGACCTTGGTGCCCTACGGTTGGAAACGGCCGGATACCCATTCGCTGCTGCTCCCGCCTCCAGTGTGCTCGTCTGCACCGATGCTGCATGTAAAACTCCAATTACAACATCTGATGAACTCACGGCTGCCTTTCCCGGAAACCCGTAACTTTGCGCATGCCGACAATCATTGATGGGAATGCCTTGGCCGCGACAATACGCGGCGAGGTCGCTGAGCGAGTTCAACGTCTTGCTTCGGCTCATGGAGTTATGCCTGGACTAAACCTCTTGCTCGTGGGGGAGGATCCTGCTAGCACCGTGTATGTGCGCAACAAGGGCAAGGATTGCGAAAACGTCGGCATTCGCTCGACGATTGTTCGTCTGTCAGCGTCGGCCAGCGAAGAAGAGGTAATCGCCTGCGTGCAAGCTTGGAATGACGACGAGGCAGTCCATGGAATTCTGGTTCAGTTGCCCCTTCCCAAGCATATCAACGAGCATCACGTCCTCCGCACCATTGATCCCGAGAAAGATGTCGACGGGTTCCATCCGGTGAATGCGGGGAAGTTGATGATCGGACTCGACGGGTTTATCCCGTGTACGCCGTATGGCGTGCTGGAGATGCTTAAGCGCTACAACATCGAAACATCCGGTAAGCATGTGGTAGTGGTTGGTCGTAGTAATATCGTAGGCAAGCCCCTTGCCATGCTGCTCGCGCAGAAACGCTCACCGGGCAACGCTACCGTAACGATCTGCCACACGGGCACAACAGACATCGCCGAACACACACGCCGGGCCGACATCCTCATATCGGCCGTGGGGATGTACGGACTCATTACGGCAGATCACATCCGCGATGGTGCCGTTGTGATTGATGTCGGTATCAATCGGATCACACTTGCCGATGGCACAACGAAGCTTGTCGGTGATGTTGATTTCGCCAACGTTGCACCAAAAGCATCAGCTATTACGCCCGTGCCAGGTGGTGTTGGCCCCATGACACGTGCAATGCTGCTTCAGAATACGCTCACAGCAGCAGAACGTAAGGTGCGCCAATGAAGCGTCCATCGCTGGAAGTGCTGTATGCCGATCTCGACATCGTCGTCGTGAATAAACAGGCAGGATTGCTTGCCATTCCCGATCGCTACGATGAAACACTCCCGAATGTCAAAGCCCTGGTTCGTGAGAAGTATGGCTCGGCATATACCGTCCACCGTCTTGATCGCGAGACGTCAGGCGTGATGATTGTTGCTCTTACGCCAGAAGCACACCGCGCGATGAACGAGCAGTTCGAGCATCACACAGTAAAGAAGTCGTACCATGCCATCGTTGCCGGCATAGTCGACAAGGATGAGCTGATGATCAACATCCCGCTTGCGGCTGATACGAAACGCAAGGGGCTCGTCAAGCCGTCGGCAAAGGGCAAGGAAGCTCGTACGGGACTTCGCGTTGTGGAACGATTCCGCATTGCAACGCTGGTTGAGTGTGACCTGATTACTGGACGACAGCATCAGATCCGTGTACATTGCGCTGCCATCGGACACCCCCTGCTGGTAGATGCCGACTATGGAACAACATCGAAGCTCATGCTCTCGTCGATCAAACGTCGCTACAATGTTGCGAAAGGGCATGAAGAACGTCCGATTATCGAACGGCAGACGCTGCACGCGGCACGCATTAGCTTTGAACACCCGTCTACGCAAGAGCGCATGACGGTCGAAGCAGAACCGCCCCGTGATTTCACGGCCACACTTCAAGTACTCCGAAAGTACGCTGCACCATATGCTTCAGCATTCGATGCTGAGTTCTTCTGAGTATCTTCGCGCATCTCTCGCACGGAATTACCGATGATCATTATTCTCTTTGGAGCCCCTGGCGTGGGCAAAGGCACTCAGGCTGTCATTCTGGCCGAAAAGCTCGGTGTTGCACATTTGAGCACGGGCGATGCCTTCCGCGCCGCTATCAAGAATCAGACGCCTGTAGGCCAAATGGCGCAGGAGTACGTTGCTTCTGGTAAGCTCGTACCCGATGAAATCGTAGCGAAGATCGTTGAAGAGGCGATGACCAACGAGACATTCGCCAATGGCTGCATTCTTGACGGCTTCCCCCGTACACGCGCACAAGCAGAAGCCCTCGAGCAGATGCTTACAGCAAAGGGCGCAGACATCACGACAGTCGTCAACATTGCCGTGGATGATGATACCATCATTGCTCGCCTGCTCCAACGCGGACGTTCTGATGACCGCGAGGATATCATCCGCCTTCGTCTCGACGTTTACAATGACGAGACCGCTCCGCTTCTTGATTTCTACGATCAGAAGGGACTGCTGTCGACTATCGATGGCATCGGCGAAGTCGACGATGTTAACGCACGCATTCTGTCGGCCATCAAGGCCTAACTACTGATATCCACACGATGTGGAAAACCACAACCGTCGAACATATCCCTAACCGACATTCACGGGTACAGCGAGGGTTGTAGTGTTGTGGATTCTGTCTGTAAGGCCTTGAAAACATAATTATGTAGATTCGTTGCTCTCACTTCGAGAAGCCCTTCGAACTACCACGGGTTTTCAGTGGTCAGACAACGCCTGTTATGCACATTGATGATTCTTGCTGTGATTGCGACGCATGCGATCGCGCAGCAAGGGAGTCTTACAGGCATCCTTGAAGGTGGCGTGGTGAAGTACCACGGCGAGTTCAGTGACGATCTCTTCGGTCCGCAGGGTATGGTGAGTTTGCGCTATGCCGCACTCGACAACCTCTGGATTGGTGCCCGTTTCGGACTCGGCGAGTACCAATGGAAGATTACACCCTCGAAGGCTGCTGCGTATCCCGACTATTTCGGACAGGGGGGCGATCGCTATCCAGGCAGTACGGTACCGATCGAACCGCGCAATGAAAGCCGCGTCACGTCGGCTGATGTGCTTGTATACTATGCACTTACGACATCGATACCCGCCCTTCCCTACATCGCGGCCGGCATCGGCGGCATCAACATCGAACCCTCGACCGCCGCCAAACACACAGCACTCCCCAATGCCCAGCGAGGTCGCTACCCAAAGACCATCTCAAGCGTTGTAGTCGGTGGGGGCGTGGCCATTCCTCTATCGGAACGTGTGGGGTTGGAGCTCGCAGCAGAACACCGATTCGCTTTCTCGCGCTACCTCGATGATCTTGCAACGCCCCTTGGAAACGACGCCCTGACAAGCGTTCGCATCGGAATCTCGTATGCGTTTTCCACAGGCTCACGACAAAATCGTGATGATTTCTACACGAGAGAAGAGTTTAGGCAAAATGAGTTAAGCTATATTTCTGTCAATTGCTTAGAGTGCTGTTTCCACACCGAAATTTGCTGTTGCTGCTATTGCTGCTATTGCTGCTGTTGCTGCAACGGAGGTGGAGAAGGAGGAGGTGGCGCTCCTGACACGGCTACGTCACAGACGCCGTCTACTCCTTCTGCTGGTGGCGGACCCAAGCCAGAGCCGATGGACACGCCATGTCCGCCGGGCCAGCATCGTGAATGCTACGGTCCGCCAGGATTTGGCATCTGTGTTGATAACCTTCTGCCAGATGGACCTCAGCGTATCCGGTGGGAGCTTGCGCGCACCCTCGCCGATGGTAGTTTGTTGCGCGAGGTGGATGGGAAATGGTATCGCAAGCAAGTAATGCCGGATGGGACGGCGCGCATATCCAAGGGGGCTCTGCCGTTCAAAGCGGAAGAGTGTAAGGAATGCAAGGAGAAGGCAGAGCGGGAAGCACGAGAATCGAAGAACAACCAGGGAACGAAGAAATGACAAACGGTCAGACCACGCTACGACTGCGATCGTTCCTTGCGAGCGTCATGGTTACTGTTGCACTTGTTGCTGCTGCAACGACACCACTCTTGACACAGATTCAGCAGGGTGAGGTTGTTGGGACGATCTATGGTGGCGTTAACAAGTACCATGGCGAATTCTCCGACGATATGTTTGCCGTCTCGACGGGTATTGGCGTATCCTACGCCGCGATGGACCGACTCTTAGTCGAGGCACGCTTCGGACTCGGTGAGTACCGGTGGAAGATCACCGACGCGAAGATCCGTCGTTTCCCTAGATACTTCGGACAAGACGCCGTGGTCGGTGATCGCTACCCAGGGACACTGACAACCATCGAAGGTGAGAACGAGAGTCGTGTCACAACGGTCGACCTGCTAGCGACTTGGGTCCTTGTTCCGAACATTCCCGCATCACCATTCATTACAGCGGGTATTGGCCTCCTTAGTTTCGCCCCGTCCAATTCGGAGGAGCACTCAGCCCTACCGAACAATATGGCTCGCGTCTATCCTCGGACTGTTGTTTCGATTCCTGTTGGTGGTGGTGTAAGCATCCCACTCTCATCCGCTGTTGGACTCATCCTGCGCGCTGAACATCGATTTGTGTTTTCACCCTACCTCGACGACATCAAGGCGGATCATGGCAATGATGCACTCACGACCATATCACTGGGGTTGTCGTATAGCTTCACCGCTCCACCCGTCGCGCACGAGCCTCGGACGGCAGAGGTTCGGGAAGTCTCACGCGAGTTTCGCATGCCCCCTCCTCCACCAATGTCATGCTTCCGCTGCGGATGTATGATGCACAACATGCACGGCTGCTGCTGTCACCGAGGTGGACATGGGGATCAGCCACCGATGCGTGAATCGGCACCATCTGCCCCAGCTCCGGCTCCGATTACACCGCCTGAAGAGCCGGCTTCAGTGGAGCCTGCGGCACAACCAGCTCCCACCCCGTCACCTGAACCGACAGTTGCCCCGACTCCGACCACGCCGAAAAAGCGTACGTCATTTATGAAGGATATACGCTTCGTGGTGGATACGGACGACTTCGACACCACGCAACCCGAGACGGAGAAGAATCTGCAGGAACTCCTGGCATACATGCAAGAGTCCTGCGACGAGCTTCAGGTGATGATCGAGGGGCACGCCAGCGCAGATGGACCTCCAAACCGTAACCGTGAGCTGAGTACGCTTCGCGCGCGAAAAGTACAGCAATGGCTTATCGATAAGGGGGTTACGCCATCCAAGATTCGTGGTGCTATGGGCTTTGGCTCGTCCATGCCGCGCGTAGCTGAGCCTTCACCGGCAGCGGCAAAGAGCCTGACGAAGGAAAAGATAGAAGCCATCCGGCGTCAGAACCGGCGTATCGAAATTGCCGTTCTCAAAGACTGTAAGATCCAGTAGTGCAGATGGATTTGATGAATATCTTTTCATCAGGCGTTCATAGGGTTAGTGTGGAAAACGCCTAAGTTGTCGATCTCCACAACCGTGGAGGGAGCATGCAGAATGCTTCAGCAACGTCTCAGCCGCAGTGTAGGGTGATTGCGCGACTGAGTGAAATTCCCTCGCACATCTATGGAGGACAACCCTAATGACCAAACGTATCTCATCTTCGACGATTCTTCAAGTAGCTGTATTCGTGGTGATCTTCACCACGGTGATGTCGGTTGCATTCATGGTCCAGGCTCACGATATGCCTGCCGTGCCCATCGTAGCCGCTGCGGAACCTGCGGCTCCAGAACTTCCTGCACAAGCTGTAATCGTGCTTGATGATGCCCCTGACGGTTTTGCATCGTGGTATGGTGTACCATTTCACGGACGCCGCACGGCAAGCGGTGAGCGATTCGACATGCATGCCTACACGGCGGCGCACCGCTCACTTCCATTCGGAACGATCCTCCGCGTTGAGAACACGAAGAATGGTCGCGTGATCCTTGTCGAAGTCACAGATCGGGGTCCGTTCATTAAGAAGCGCGTTGTCGACCTGTCATATCGCGCAGCCCGCCACATTGGTGTGTCGGTAACATCAGTAGAACTTGAAGCCCTGACAGCTGAGACGGTTGCGTCGTTTTATGCAACCCAGCCTGATCGAGTGCTTGCCTTCACGCCGGAGTTTGAGCCTGTTGCACTTGACGCGACAGAGCTTGACACACTCGCATCCGCGAGCTCGCTTACATCCGTCATGACAGCACGTGGCGATGCAGAGTACATCATCGTTCGTCCCGGAACAAAGGGGCGTTTGCAGTTTGTACGTGCTTGCAAGAGCGACGCGTAAGCCCCTCTCATTCTCCCCGTAGAACCCACACCGCAAGACGTGCCACGACGTCTGGTCGGATGGTTTCGCTCGTGCGCGCCATCTCTTCCTCGGTACAGTCATCGCATTCTTGAAACTGGTGATTGGTGTTCGGGAACACGGCTGATGTCCATGTCGAGCGAGATGTCCTGCGCTGTCCAAGCGCGCGGAACGCTGTTGCATGCAATGCTCCCGGCACCTCGACATCGCGCTCTGCAAAGAGTGCCAACGTTGGACTCTGCAGACTCACGTAGTCAGCCGGACTGTACCATAGGTAACTGCGGAGCCATGGTATGAGCGTGCTCTGCATGTAAAGCTCACGTCCCGGACGCTGAAGCTGTCGCACCATTGGATACCGCATGGCAACATCCGGACGATTCATCAGCACAGAGTCAGCGATCGAGAGCAAGCTTGGCACAAGCGCTTGATTATCAGTTGTCGGAGATGCAAGAAGTAGGTCACACCATGCTGCAACGAGACCCGTTGCCACGCCAACTAATTCTGCATCGGTGCCGCGACTGAGCTCGCGAGCTCTGAGTTGCTCAAGAAGTGTTTCTTTTCCTGACAGCATCGGTGTTGCTAGCATTGCGATTCGGGTGACGCGATTCGGATAGCGGCGTGCGACTACTGCCGCTGCAAGTCCGCCCTCACCGTGTCCGATTATCACGATGCGTGTGGTGTCGATGCGAGGATGCCTCCACAGGGTTTCAAGGACGGCAGAGATGTCGCTTGCTTCATCATCGACAGATTGATCATTCGTGATCCCGGTGGTTTGACCTGTGCCGCGGTCGTCGATGCGGACCGTTGCAATGTTGCGTTGGGCAAACATCGACGCGAGCACGAGGTAGGGGGCATGTCCGTGCTTGCCGCGCGCCACACGGTCGGTTTGTCCACGGTCGCCTGCCAGGATGACCAATGGATAGCGTCCGAGCGTATCAGGGAAGGTCAGCTCACCACCTACAAGGATACCTGCTGGGCGATTTGGGACGCGAAAGCTCTCAGCAATGTACGGTGGTGTATCGCCAGGTTCCTGAACTCGGGGTGCTTCGTACAGCTTCTTAAGGACAACGGGTGAATTCGTTCTGCGTTGAATCCACGTTCCTGTCAATGCTTGCTGATTACGATCGTGCGTGACTTGCGCCACCACATCGGCCGAGTCGCTTTGCAGTAGGATTCGCCCATCGATGCATGAGACCGTTGAAAAACGGTTGCCGATCCATCCAAAGTTCGGCGCATCCCAACTTGCATCGCAAGGTCCGTTGACATAGGCTACGATGTGGACGATCACGCGGCTGCGCGCACCGGAAACGAGAAAGACATCGCCCGAATACGACCCGGAAAGGTTTGAGTCTAGCTGCTGCTCAAAGGGCATGACAACCGACTGCGACCATGCCGGTGTTGACGATCCAAGAACGAGCATGGAGAACAGGCAACCAATGATCAGGTAGGACATCCGCTTGTGCATATTTTTTTTTGAACGATGAAACTCTCGCGACCTAATTTGCGTACGAGTCACCCTTTAACAGACAACACCACCTACAATTTCGATCATTTGGAGCACTTCTATGCACCGTTTCCTGCTCTTCATCACACTGGCGTTCGTCGTCGTTGGCAATCTTTCGGCAGTTACGCTGGAAGAGATTCTCGCAAAAAACCTCCAAGCACGCGGTGGCAAAGCCAAGCTTGAGGCAATCAAGACCTATACTACTGACGGGACTATGACCATGGCGCAGGGAATGGATCTCTCCTTTACGCAAGCCATGAAGCGTCCGCACAAGTTCCGCATGGATATGTCCTTCCAGGGGATGTCGATGATCACGGCATTTGATGGCACAGTTGCGTGGAGCAAGAATCCGATGGCAGGTAACAAGGTTGAAAAAGCGCCTGAGTCGGAAGTAAAGCGCATGGCTGAACAGGCAGACCTTGATGGTGTTCTTGTGAACTCAAAGGACAAGGGCTACAATCTCGAGCTCGTCGGTCCAGAAGATATCGACGGATCGACCGCGTATAAGATCAAGGTAACGGACAAGGATAATGAGGTTAGCCACATCTATATCGATGCTGTCACCTGGCTTGAAGTAATGTGGTCGAAGAGCCTCTCGATGATGGGGCAAGAGGCTGACGTAGAGATCATGATGTCGAACTACCAAGAAGTTGGTGGCGTTCAAATGGCGATGCTCATGGAGATCCGCTCAGAGGGTCAGACCGTGATGTCGATGACCTACAGCAATCCCAAAGTCAATGTCCCAATTCCAGATGAGCGATTCGCTTATCCAGGCGAGCAACCAGACGCCGCTGAAACACCGAAGAAGAAGTAACTCCCCCTTAGTCCACATGACAACACGAAACATTCTGATCATCGCTATGATGATCATGGGCATCGCTGTGCCCGCCTCGACACAAACAATTACGTCGGGCATGCTCGGACCACTACGTCCGCGAAGCATTGGTCCGGCTGTGATGAGTGGACGGATCTCAGACGTCGCAGTGGTTGATACGGCACCACGACGTTTTTACGTAGGCGCAGCTGGAGGTGGCGTCTGGAAAACCACCACTGGTGGTGCATCCTTTACCCCAGTGTTCGACGATTATAACCAGTCGATCGGTGCTATCACCATCGATCAAGCCCGCCCTGATACAGTATGGGTGGGAACGGGTGAGCCATGGACACGCAATAGCGTGTCGGTTGGTGATGGTATCTACCGCACTACGGATGCTGGTCGCTCATGGAAGCGCTTAGGCCTTGATTCTACCGAACGGATCGCACAGATCGTTCTTCATCCGAAGAATCCGTCAACCGTGTACGTCGCAGCACCGGGTCCGCTCTTTCACGACAGTCCACATCGCGGTCTGTACAGAACGACCGACGCGGGAGCCACATGGCAGAACATCCTGCCTGGTGACGCTCGCACCGGCTGCACGGATATCATTGTCAACAAGAAGAACCCGAACATCCTCCTTGCTTCGATGTGGTCGTTCAGGCGAACTGGATGGTCGTTCTCATCCGGCGGTTCAGGATCGGGAATCTTCCGTTCGACAGACGGTGGTGCAACGTGGAAGCGCATGGCGACCGGACTGCCAACTGGCGAGCTTGGACGAATCGCGCTCGCTGCATCACCTGTTGATCCCCAGCTGATCTACGCTGCTGTTGAAGCATCGGAGTCTGCTCTGTATCGAAGCACCGATGGTGGTCTGACATGGGAACGTCGATATGTCGGCAGCGTCGTCGACATTCGTCCGTTCTACTTCTCACGCATCGTCTGCGATCCTGTCAACAAGGATGTACTGTACAAGCATGGTATTCAGCTCTTCCGTTCTGACGACGGAGGAAACACTTTCACAACAATTGCCCAGAGCGCGCATTCGGATCACCACGCTGTGTGGATCAATCCAGCGAATCCGCGTCATCTGCTGATCGGAACTGATGGGGGATTGTATGCTTCTGATGATCGCGGTACGACGGTGCGATTCTTCGGCAACCTCCCGATCTCGCAGTTCTATCACGTTCGTGCTGACAATCAAGATCCGTTCATGGTGTACGGCGGACTCCAAGACAACGGCTCATGGCGGGGTCCGTCGCGCAAGAGCGGCGGTATTCGCAACAAGGACTGGACGGTTGTTGGCGGTGGTGATGGATTCTATGTTGTCCCGGATCAAGCAGAGCCACACATCGTCTTCTGGGAGTCGCAAGGTGGAAACGTTGTGCGCACCAACCTCAAGACAATGGAGTCCAAATCTGTTGCTCCCACGCCAGATGATGGCTCATTGAAGCTTCGCTACAACTGGAACACGCCCATTATCCCAGGCACAGCTCCGGGAACGATCTATGTTGGATCGCAGTACCTTCATCGCACAACCGATCGTGGCGAGACATGGATGCGAATCTCGCCCGATTTGACCACGAATGATTCATTGAAGCTTCGTCAAGATGCAACCGGCGGACTCACGCTCGACAACTCGTCTGCCGAAAATCACTGTACGATCTACACCATCGGCGAGCATCCAACCAATCGAAGCATCATCTGGGTGGGTACTGACGATGGCATGCTTCAACTCACACGTGATGGGGGCACCACGTGGCAACGCATCGTTGTGCCCGACTCTGTTGTTCCTGCTGGTACATGGGTGTCGCATGTCGCACCTTCGCCGCACAACGAAGGAACATGCTATGTGACGTTCGATGGGCACATGCGCGGTGACATGAAGACATACGTTGTGGAAGTCTCCGCATTCGGTGCCACCTCACGATCGATCACTTGGTCGGACATGCGTGGCTACGCTCACGTAATCAAGCAAGATCCCGTTCGTGCAGGCTTGCTCTTCTGCGGAACGGAGCATGGTCTATACATGAGTTTTGATACCGGGGCATCATGGATCACCCTAAAGAACGGTTTCCCACCCGTAGCCGTGCGAGATATCGATCTTCAGCCTTCGACAAACGCTGCCGTTATTGCAACGCACGGACGTGGTCTGTATGTGATCGACAACCTCGACATCCTTCGCGAGATCACGCCGGAGATCTTTACGCGCGACCTCACAATTCTTCGAACACCGGTGGCAATGCGATCGCTCGAATCGGGCGAAGCATCTTGGTTCGAAAGTGATGCGGAGTTCCGTGGTGAGTCGATAGGACGCGACACGAAGGTGTGGTATGTGTTGCGGGAACGACATTCAAAAGGCCCCTTTACCATCACGGTGAAGGATAGTGCCGGGAAGGTGATTCGCACTATTCCTGCATCTGGACGTAAGGGGCTGAACAGTGTTGAGATTGCAATCCGTCAGCAAGCGCCGCTTACCGCGACATCTACCGTCGGCGGTGCATTCGGATCGCTGTTTGGTCCGTTGCTTTCTGAAGGAACGTACACACTCGAGTTCACGCGGCAGGGCACAACCAACACCGGTACACTGAACGTCATAGCCGACACAACCTTGGGACACTCAGCTGCCGACCGTGCAGCTCAGCAGGCGCTCATGCAGGATCTTTATGCCATGACCGAAGAGTTAGCCGTTACGGTTGCGCAACTCCAGCAAGCTCGTGACACACTCCAAGCACGCGGTGGGCGCACGGAACTTCTGCAGTCGATCATTGCACTCAATGCCGAGCTCGTCAACACCAAGGAGGGGATGATTACCGGCGAGGAACAAGTCCGCGAACGCCTCTCATCACTTTACGGCGAAATCAACTCCTATCTCGGTCGGCCGTCAAACTCCCACCAGCAACTTGCTGGAACACTGCAGCGCCGGGTTTCCGAAGCAACGCGTCGAACACAGGAGCTCCTGGGCGGACTCGGCATGCCGACTCGGGCAGAGGTTGAGGCTGGGCTACGAAGCACGTCGAAGTAACCTTCGTTGACGTCGTCTGTGATAACGGAACACCGTATCTTCGCGATCCTCTTCACTTGGATTTGGTGATGCAATGAAACGTACTCTTGGACTCTACATCGGTCTGGCCGCATGTGCTGTGTTTGCCCAGGGCTTCCAGTGCGCATCGTCGGATGTGGCCGTAGCAAAGAAGGCACTCCAACAGCAGGACTTCACGAAGGCGAAGTCGTCGCTCGAGAAAGCTCTCGTAGCCAATCCGAATGACTGCGATGCATTGATGCTGCTTGGTGAGGTCAACGACCGTTTGCGCGACGTAAACGGGATGGTTGCTGCGTATCAGAAAGCTCGATCATGTGAAGGCATCAAGCCTGTGCAGAAGGAGGCCATTTCGGTCACACTGTACAACCAATGGGTCGTGTCGTACAATGAGGGCATCAGCTCGTACAATGCGTATGTCGGGGTCGTGTCGTACAATGAGGGCATCAGCTCGTACAATGCGTATGTCGAAACTTCCGACAAAGCCAAGCTCAACGCGGCGATGGCCTCGTTCAAGCTTGCGCGTGATGTCAAGCCAGAGTTTACAGATCCACTTCCATTGATGGGGCAGATTGCTGAAATGTCGGGCGACACCACGGCTGCTGTTCAGCACTACACAACCTACTGGAACCTCGAAAAGCCCGGCATGGACATCATGCGCAGCAAGGGCGTCACCATCGGTGGAACGCGCGGTGCAATGCTGAAGTCCCTCGGCACGCCCGTTACAACGCGTATGGACTCGATCGATAACGGCATTATTTACAAGGATCGCTTTGATATCGGCGGACGTGATATGATCACGTTCTCGTTCTCCCAAGGCAATGCCGATGCTGACATCGAAGGCTGGTCGTACAATCCTCCTGCCACCGTCACCGAGCTTGAAAAGTGGCGCGTTCGTACGATCTCGGTGAGCCCCCTGAAATCACTCGCATTTCTGTCCTACTCACGAGGTGAGAATCAGCAGGCACTTGAATGGGCCAACGTCGTTATGGCGGTCAAGCCGAAGGATCAGGAACTCGTTCCTCTTCGCACGCAAGTGCTTCAGAATCTTGGCAAGGGCGATGAAGCTCTCGCAGAGCTCAAGGCGCAGATCGACCGTGATCCATCATCCGTGCCAACCCGCTTGCAGTATGGTGCTATGCTGTCGAGCAATGAGAAGTATGCCGAGGCTAATCAGCAATACATCAAGGTGCTTGAACTTGATGTACAAAATGAAACGGCGCTCTATAATCTGGCTGCTAACTACAAGAACATCGCGAGCGATAAGCAACGTAATGAGTTACTCAAGATGGATAAGAACAAGAAGTACGTTCCTGATACGTCATATTTGGGCGATCTTCGAACAGCTGCGCAGTATTTCGAGCAACTTCGTGGTGCCTCGTTCAAGTATCGCGACGATCTCGTTGTGATGGAGCAATTGGCAAACACGTATGAGGTTCGGAAGGACACAGCGAAGGTCAAGGCAATGATCGTAGAACTTGAAGCGCTTGAGGATCGCTATCGTACGAATCGTGAATACTACCGTGTGATGGAAGGCCTCTACGGCCGCAACAACATGATGGACAAAATGAAACAAGCACAAGAAAAGGGAGCAAAACTCTAATGTCGAATCCAACGAACAACCAGCCAGAACAACAGATGACCATCGAACTCGGCGAAAAAGAAGCCGAAGGCATCTATTCAAACCTGGCCATCATTTCGCATTCACCAGCTGAATTCGTGGTGGACTTCACCCGGATACTTCCAGGAGTGCCTAAGGCACGGGTGCATGCCCGTATCGTTATGACCCCTCAGCATGCCAAGCTGCTCCTCCATGCCTTGGCAGACAATATTGGCAAGTTTGAGAACCAGTACGGTGAGATTCAGGTTGACGGTCAGCATCAGCCATTTCCTCCCGGCGTGACGAATATCAACTGATTTTTTCCTATGTTTGTCGTTCTCTAATGAACGGTCAACCAGAATTTCCGGTGTGAAGCTATGAAGCGTACGTATCAACCAAGTCGTCGCCGTCGTGTCAATGTGCACGGATTCCGTGCTCGTATGGCAACGAAGAACGGTCGCAAGGTCCT
>CAMCXP010000022.1 GCA_945883395.1 Melioribacter roseus P3M-2 | reverse complement strand
GAGGGCGAATCAATATTGATAAGGGACTCGAGTAGACGGAGAGATTCCATGTTGGATTGGTCGACTATTGTAGGTTTGTACAAATCACGAACGAACCTACAACACACATTGATACTAACAAGCTATTTATGGCATCGATTACACCACACATCACAACCTTACCAAACGGACTCCGACTAGTTGTGTGTCCCGACTCCTCAAGCCCCGTTGTCAACGTCACCGTTCTCTATCGCGTCGGTTCGCATGATGAACACAAAGGAAAGACAGGCCTTGCGCACCTGTTTGAACATCTGATGTTCGACAACGCCGCTCCCGAACAAGACAAAATGTATGACCTCTACTGCACAAAGGCAGGGGGCTCAAACAATGCCTACACAACGTTCGATTACACATGTTATCACATCGACGTTCCAGCCCATCAAGCCGAGCTTGGGATGTGGCTAGAGGCAGAGCGAATGAGGTCGTTCCGACTTACCGAGCACGCGTTGCAAACCCAACGTAGTGTGGTGATTGAAGAAATCAACCAAAACGTCATGAACCAACCTTATGCTATCTGGCGAAAAGCTCAACAGGAGCTCTGCTACGATACATCCTCGTCGTATTCATGGGATGTCTACGGTTCGGCTGACGATGTTGCTGGTGTTACGATGGAGGATGCACACAACTTCTTTTCGAACTACTATCATCCATCTAATGCAGTGTTGTGTGTTGCTGGCTCCATTACCCCCGCGGAGGCAGAACACTTGGCGCACAAACACTTCGGCTCAATACCAGACTCAAACACCACTATCGACCGCGGCTCGTTTTCTCCAGCCCAGCGTCGTCATGGCGTGCGGCAAACAATTCCTGACAACGTTCCAATGGCAGCGACCTACGTAAGCGCGCACCTTCCTGGGTTCCTTGAACGCGAACTTCTTGATGCCGAAATCGCTGCGACTATTATTGGAACGGGACGAAGTTCGATATTGTACAAAGCTCTTGTAGTAGATAAACATATCGCATCGAGCGTTGGAGCGTTTGTCGACCAACGAGCACACACAAGCCTGCTTACTATGTATGCGTTTGCCACAAACGAAGAGGTAACTGCAGATCAACTTGCGTCGGCTATCCACAGTGCGATTACAGAGTTCACATTGGAGTATTCCAATCTCGAAGCAGCTTGTAACCGTCTTCGTACCAGTCATGCTGCAGAGTTACAAAAGGCGCACGGGATTGCCGATACTGTAGCCTGGACAACGCTGTTTTGGGACAACCCTACATATGTCAACACCGTGCTGTCTGCTTACTCGAATGTTCCATTGAATGATGTCGCGAGCATTCTTCGTTCCTGTGCTACACCAGAAACAACTGCCCGACTCGACATCGTACCACACGACTGACTAGACGGTTCGTAATCGTTGCGTCGCTTGGCTGAGCGTACTCTCTGACTTGGCAAAGCAACAGCGTAGAGCACGATCACCCCACACCCCACCACGCGTAAATGGTGAAAGTGGAATCAACGCTACACCGATGTCACGCGTCAGCCGCGTAGCTAAGGTCACATCATGTTCGTCTGAGAAACCCTCGTATCCCAACAGTTGGAAATACGAGCCAGAGCACGGACGCAACGACCACGCAGAACCCTCGAGTTCGCGTCGAAGGAAGTCCCGCTTGTCTTGAAACAATCTACTGAGACCCATATACCGAGTGGGCTCACCCATGTATCTACTCAATGCGACTTGCGCAGGGGTATTCACACTAAAATTGAAGAATTGGTGCACCTTGCGGAACTCAACCATGAGATCGTGAGAGCTAACACACGCTCCTATCTTCCAGCCCGTAGCGTGGAATGTCTTTCCGAACGACGTGATCACAAACGATCGGTCCCGCAACTCTCGATGCGACACCACAGTGTTGTGTTGTATTCCGTCGAATGTAATCAACTCATACACTTCATCGCTTACCACCACAATACGCGTATCGCGGACAATATCTGCGAGTTCATCGAGATCTTCACGCGACAGAACGGATCCCGAAGGATTATGCGGTGAGTTAATAATGATTAATGCTGTCCGATTAGAAACCAGCGATCGTACATGATCCCATTGTGGTCGATAGTCTGGAACAGAAAGAGGCGATGAACGTACCTCGCCACCAAACAACCGAACAGCTGGCCCGTAGGAATCGTAATTCGGTTCAAAGACAATCACCTCATCACCAGGACGAACAACCGCACCAATTGCACACGAGAGTGCTGCAGTTCCGCCAGGTGTAATTGTCACTTCGTGTTCAGGATCAATATTGGCCTGAAACACCAGTTCGTACTTTTCCGAGACTCGTTGTCGAAGATCAAGCAAACCAGGCATAGGGGCATACTGGTGTGTGTGTTCAAGTACAACCGCGCGCAGCGTCTCGGCCAATACGGGATCGATCGGGTAGTCAGGAAACCCCTGAGAACAGTTGACGGCGCCCACCTCATTAGCGAGCGCCGTCATAACACTGAATATTGTTGTTCCGATATCGGGAAGCTTGGACGCAATCATGTCGATTACTCTTCTTCATCCTCAGGAATATCGTCGAGGAGCAACTTTACACTCTTTGCTACCTCTTCACCCTCACGGTTGAATCCAATGTTGAAATCAACAGGGTCGCCCTCTTCGAGTTCAGGGAACTCCGCGTTGATCAGATCTGAAGCATGGAAGAATAGGTTGTTCGGTGGATACTTGATGAACCCATACCCATTCTTCAACGTTAGGATGAAGCTTTCAAAGCGTTCATCTGATACCTCACGAGCTACAGGCGGCTCAAGTGGCGGCAAGTCAATCTCTGAGTTGTACACGCCTTGACGACTACTAGATGACGAATCGTCACGTTTGACAAAGAGCTCTTGAATGAGCTTGTCTTTGCTTGACGACTTCTTTTCGATGATGTCGTGCATCGCCAACGGGTAGGACACCTCATCGAGGAGTTCTTGCGAGGTGCGTGTTACCACGTGTTTACCCTCGTTGTCGTCGAATTCAAAGTCCCACGAGAGCACCATTACCCGCGTACCGAGAGCGTTGAGTTTACGCACGAGTGGTGCGTAATCGCCGTCAGAAGTGATCAGTACAACGACGTCAAACTCCTTCAGCATCGCTGATTCATAGACTTCGAGAGCCATCTTCACGTTGATGGACTTGTCTTCACGACGCATCGCTGAACCACGTTGTGGGAGGTAGTGAATAGTCACCCCTTCCCACGTCAGGATGTCCTCGAACACGCGATCGTAATACAGCAAGTTGCCACGCTGTTGCGCGTCGATTGCTGAGATCCGATTACGGAAGAAATGCATATCGACAATCTGGCAGATCTCAGCTTCGGTGTCTTCAAGTTTTGCCACTTGATGACGAATGAAGTCGTGAAGTCCGCGAAGACTCAGTCGACTATTTCTTGGGTGATTAAATGCATAGTAGTTGCTTACGTGAAGGAAGTAATTCCCATCGTAAAACAACCCAATGCGGGTGAGTTTTGTGGTAGTTTGGGATGCCATTTGGCGAGCCTATATAACGGTGTACTATCGTAGAATGACGCGACCAATTTATCGTAAAACGCTCAATATTTCGCACCTTCTTTCTCTAAAAGTCCAATCACGGCCTTTCTTCGATAGTCTTTTGCATAGGCCAACGCAGTCTTCATTGCATGGTCTACAAGGGTTACATCCGCCTTGTTCTTAAGAAGGATGCGTATCATTTCGTCCTCTCCATGCACCGCGAGCAGCATTAGTGGCGTGCGGCCTTGTAAATCGCGACAGTTAGGGTTAGCACCACGCTCCAGCAGCTCGTCCACAGCACCCAAATGACGTCCGCCACAAGCTAACATCAATGGAGTGTTTCCACGCACGTCACGAACTTCAAGATTCGCTCCGGCTTGTGCCATGTGCGTAATCGGGTTTGTGTGACCCATTTGTGCGGCAACCATGATTGGTGTACGGCCTTTGCTGTCAACCAGATTTGGATCAGCATTGAACGATAACAACACTTGTACCAAGCCATCTCTGTTGTTGAATGCCGTGGCATGTAGTGCTGTCATTCCGGACTTTGACTGAATATCCGGGTTCGCACCCGACTGGAGCAACAACACAGCCATAACACTATCGTTGGCGATTGATGCAACCATCAGCGACGTCAGACCCTCGGTGTCGACCTCGTTGATGTTTGTTGACTTCTTCTTGAGTAACGACTTCACCCGCCTGACGTCCCCCGTCTTCACGGTCTCCACCAGTGGTTGAGCGTGCGCCATCACCCCTGCAATGAGGAATCCGAGGATAACGAACGCAACCCGGGAAGCTTGAACGCGCATATGCACGGTTAGAATCCTTGTTTCTGGATGAAGATACCTTTATCCACTTTTGAGAAGAAGTCCTGGTAAAACTTAGGATCCTGGATCACGTACACCTCTACCGGGCTACCGACGTTGTCCAGCACACGCGCCTGAAAATTCGCCCGCACTTTCGAGCGTCGGCCCATTTCGGTGATATTCACGCTTACCTCAATCTGCTTGAACTTGTTGTACCGTTGCTCTTGTCGGTCGCGTGAATTGGACTGAGAATTCGACGAACGAAACACAGATTCAAACACATCGGTCCAATACTGATCGTTGCGTGTACCCGATGCACCGGTGAGTTGCACCTCTTTCGTTGCTGTGAGCAAACCAAGATCCGGTACCGCATTCTTCACGACAAATCCATCGTCCTGGAGAACATTGAGCATCGCCTTCATTACCAACTTCACATCGTTAGTGTCAAACTCCCGAGACTGAAACTCGCGAGTCTGCAGCTGCGTCTGAGGAATCGCTCCTGGCCGTGGTCCGCTCACGATTGTACACGCCGTTGTGCCCACGACGATCAATGCAGCGATCAATACATGCTGTGTGCGCATTAGAACTTGCTCTGATGATACGTGAAGGATTCAACCTTGTCGTTCTTGTCAAACTTGATCACTACGGTTAACGTACGCTGTGTGGTGCTTGCTGCTCCCGACTGATTCGAGTAGCCGCCAAGAATAAGGAACAACCCATTCTGGCTCTGCGAATAGGAAGCTTCGGTTGCAATCTTATCGTATACCCATGTCTCGCGTTCGTCACTATCCTTGGTTACAATGTTGGGGGAGCCAAGAGCTTCAGCTACAGCAGCACCAGACATACCCTTTGTGATCTCACGCTTGACCAAACCGGCCGTGAGCTCGCGTCCGCGGGTATCAGCTGTGTCGCGTCTGTTGTCTTCTACGGTTCTGCATGCACCCAACGAAAGAGCGCTTACGATAACAATTGATGCAATGGTCTTCTTCATGAGTTCTCCTCAGACAATGTAGTGGTGTACAAGATTACATCTGCACGGTAAATCCGACTTGAAAGACGATTTGCGTTGGTGCGCTCACCTGTACGCTCCGCACTTCGTAGCTTCTATTTTCGTTTGGTTCGATGTGGGGAACATTGACTGACGAACCCCAGAGATACCGCAAACGAACATCCAGCAAAAATCGTTGAAGCGAATTCGGTAGCTCAATCATGTCGGCAATCTTCAATGCCACACCGGCACCTACTCCATACGTCCAGTTCGCTCCGCCTTCACTTTCCGTGTTGCTTCCCGTTGTGTCGTCGTTTCCTACCAATTGCCGAGCTGTGAGAACTGACGAATAGATCATAGTTCCCCCTAAGGCCTCCACATAGGGAAACACCCATGTTCCCAGGTTTGGCTGGAATCGTGCATACGCCAAAATGGGCAGTGCGAAGTTCTGCGTCTTCAATTCAAGACGCCTTCGAAGTGGGTCGCCGGCATTCGGACCAAACACACGCTCTCGAGCGCCAGAGAAGTGAACACCCAGCTCGCCCCCTACAACTACTGGTGCGGGATCCATGTAGTACGCGAACTGAACCGCAAAACCATACCCAACAACGGGCATTGAAAGACTATCATACGCATTACGGAGTTCGCCTTGCGACACGGCCTGCGAGTACGTTAGACCAAACTGCCAGTTCAATGCTTGTTGCTTGATCTGTTCAATGGTGGCAGAATCCACATCCGTGGATACCTGAGCATCAGCAGGTGTAGCGACAAGGAAACAACCAGCGGCAACAAGGAAGATGATGACAGTATGCATGGGTTAGTGGGGTTCGTGAAGGACGGAGCAAAGTTACGATGTGTTTATAACCAACTGTTGACTTGAGGCGGGAGTCGTAGGCGAATAAGTTCGCAGCGCAACACTCCGGGGGGAGCTATGACATCACGCCGCACACTTCTTCGAACAATGGTTCTCGCAACAGGCGCCATTGCGACTTCTTCTATAATACCACCAGACAGCGTGGCGGCAACAAGCATCGCCCAACATCCACGGGTAGTGCTACCAAATGATGATGCGTCGACCGCGGCTTGGGCGTGTTGGATTGGTCATTCAACGGTGTTGTTGCGTATTGGCGGAATGTGGATCCTCACTGATCCAGTCCTGTTCGGTTCATATGGCGTTTCGATACTTGGTGTAACACTCGGTCCGATGCGTATTACCGAGCCTGCGTTGACCCTAGACGAAGTGCCGCGTCCAGACCTCATTCTGCTCTCACATGCGCACATGGATCACATGGATCGGACGACGTTGCGTCGTATAAGCCAACGCTGGCCAGCGCAGATTGACGTGATCACAGCGACGAACACCCGCGACATCATCGAGGATTTCCCGTGGAAGAGTCTCAACGAACTCGACTGGTGTGAATCGACACAGATAGGCACGATAGTCCTGACAGCTCTTCAAGTCCGTCACAACGGCTGGCGGTTGCCGGGTGAGCCTTGCAGAGCGGAAGGGTTCAGGAAAATCGGTCGCAGTTACAACGGATATCTCATCGAATACAATGGCATTTGTATTGTGTTTGGCGGAGACACAGCCTACACGACACTGTTCAAGTCTATCGTACAGAAGCCCGATCTGGCCATTATGCCCATTGGAGCGTATGACCCGTTTCCTGAAGCGCACTGTACACCAGAGGAATCTCTAGCGATGGTCGAAATGATGGGGGCTCGCAGCATTATGCCGATCCATCATTCAACGTTTCGACAGAGTCAAGAGCCTGTTGCAGACCCTTTGCGGCGTCTGCGACATGCCCTCCGCAGGTCATCAACGCAACTCTCGGTGCATGGTATAGGCGACAGTTGTGAGTTTTCAAAGCGATCAACCTGACCCATGGTAGTTTGCGGTGTATTCACACTGTAATGCCTATGGACTCACTCTTCGCCGACGATTCCGACGCGAATCACCAACCACATACCCCGCGCGCGCCTCTGGCGGAGCGTATGCGCCCTACCACACTAGACCACCTTGCCGGACAGGAGCATTTGGTGGGGCGTGGTGCGCCCCTCCGCGCCTATGTGGATCGAGGTGATCTACCCTCAATGCTCCTCTGGGGTCCACCCGGAACCGGCAAAACAACACTCGCGAACATCCTCGCACATTCGCTGAACCGACGCCTCGATCGGTTATCTGCTGTGGAATCTGGTATAAAGGAGTTACGCGAGGTTATTCAACGTGCGGAACGTCGTGCATCGATGGGCAAACGTCCAATCCTCTTTATCGACGAGATACATCGCTTCAATACGTCGCAACAGGATGCGCTTCTCCATGCTGTGGAGTGTGGAATTGTAACGTTAATCGGTGCGACCACCGCCAACCCATCGTTTGAGATCAACAATGCGCTCCTCTCTCGCTGCCAAGTATATCAACTCTCATCACTGTCTGTTGACGCACTGCGAGTGATTATCGAGCGAGCACTTCGTGACGATCCGGAGCTCGCTCAGCGATCAGTCACAATCGAGGATTGGGATGTATTGTTGGGCTTGTCCAACGGAGATGCGAGGTCGGCGCTGAACATACTCGAAGCAGCGATCATGCTTTCTCCTTTTGATGAACAGCATCTTACGATCACGCGAGAGCATATCGCCAGTGCCGTCCAGCGCCGCGTTGTCGCATACGACCGTACAGGTGATTATCATTACGACACGATTTCGGCATTCATCAAGTCGATGCGTGGAAGCGATCCGGATGCAGCGTTACTCTATCTCGCGTTGATGGTTGAGGCAGGAGAACATCCAACGTTCATTGCACGGCGACTTATCATTTTCGCGAGCGAGGATATTGGGAATGCTGATCCGCAAGCCCTCCAACTTGCCGTTAGTGTGTATCAGGCTGTGGAGCGCATCGGCATGCCGGAGGGCCGCATACCCCTGGCACAAGCCGTGACATATCTCGCCTCTGCGCCGAAATCAAACGCGTCGTACGTAGCAATCGATCAGGCCAGGGGGCATGTGCAGCAGGGTGGAGCGATATCGATTCCGCTACATCTTCGGAATGCACCAACAGCATTCATGAAAGAGCTTGGTCATGGCACTGCGTATCAGTACCCGCATGATGCCCCACATCACTTCGTGAACGAGAATTACTTCCCCGAGTCAATGCCGCCAACAGCCTTCTATCGTCCGTCTGGTGAGGGTGTTGAGAAGACCATAGCAGAGAAGCTCCGCTCACTGTGGCCAGATCGTTACGCGTCTGATCGCGAGTAGTTCGATCTGTGCTTACTTCTTGGCCTTGATTGCGCGCATCTTTCGTTCTTGGCGGAGCTTGTTGAAGTTGATACTCTCTTTCAACGTAATACCTTCTCGGATCACACCTCGTGATCGCAACACACTATCTGCCGTAATGTATCTCGTTCGATTCCTCAAGCCACCTCGCACTTCGCGAGGGATTTGCGAGATAGGGATGAGAGCTTCTTCAACACCGTAGAGATCGTGTGGGAGTGTGATACCCACAGGCGTATTCGATTCGAGCTCCAACCAGGGGCCACCACGTTTGCGTCGGAAGTCGAACACATCAAGAATCACAACCGGCGTACCAGACCACGGAATGTAGCGGCGCTTTGTTGAATCAACGCGTCCTGTGCGCACCCACTTGTATAACCACTCCGCATCCGACAGGAACTGTCGCACACAAGAGTGTGAAACGGGGCGTCCTGGCATCTCGAATTGATGAAATGCACTACCTGCCTGTAGATGGAAGTTCACTGTAAACGGTAGGATCCATGTACTATCAAGCGAAGAGATCCGGCGAGGATGTCGCCAATTCACGGCGTACCTACCGGGAAACGTCGGTTTGCGCTCTTCACCCGAATTGCACGCCGCGAAGCGGACAAGCTCACCACGCTCGTAGCACGCGTAGGATTGCCAGGTATTGCTGATAAACAAGGCCTTCGGAATTGTGTCGCCCTCAGGCCAGTATTGCGGAAACACCGAGTACGCTCGAAGGTCCCCCATCACGGTATCGGGCAATAATAGCGTATCGCCAATGCGGACGAATTGAATGTCTTTGCGATTCAACAGCGTCAACACACGGTAATTGCTCCATGTCTCTGGAGTCTTCGCAAATGTGCGGCGGACACTATCGAGTACATTCGAGGAAGTGATTGGCAGACGGTGGTAAGCAATCGATGGAAAGCGCTTCGCGAGGGAGTCAGCCCGAGCTGCACGTGCCGCCTGTTGCATGCGCTCGACGGAGTCGCGGCGGACTCTTGCCTGATTTTCCGGCGTAGGTTCAGGGTTCGTGCACGAAACCATCACGATGCAACAGGCAATTACTGCCAGCACATGTGAGGATGGATGTAGGCCGAACGGACGTGACGTCATACGTAAAGGTAAAAATACCAGTAGATTCGTTCTCGCTTCACGACACATCGCCATGAAACACTGCATAGTCCTAATCATTCTGTGTGCCATTCTTTCTTCCTGTGATTCATCGCAGGAGATTCAGCGAAGCAGCACACCAGAAATAGTCAAGCAAACTCCCATCGAAGAGTCCATCCGCACCTATGCATTTCGGATCGTTGCGACGACTCCGCACGACACCACGGCCTTTACGCAAGGTTTAGAGTTGTACAACGGTGAATTCCTCGAATCAACCGGTCTCAATGGAAAGTCTACGATACGTCGCGTGAACATCCGCACTGGCGCGGTGATCAAGCGTGAACCACTCGAAGCCACGTATTTCGGTGAAGGTATAACGGTACTTCGCGACACAGCATACATGCTGACCTGGCTGAACCAGCGCTGCTTGGTTTACGATCCCGTATCGCTGCGACGGATCAGAGAGTTTCGCTATGCTGGTGAAGGCTGGGGTATTACTGACGACGGAACACACCTCATCCTGAGTAACGGTTCGAACATTCTCACAGTTATCAACCCCGCAACGTCGTCCATTGTGCGCAGTATTGCTGTATCGATGCAGGGTTCTGTTATCGGGCAACTCAACGAACTAGAATGGGTAGACGGTGAGATATGGGCGAATGTCTGGCAAACGATGAAGATTCTCCGAATCAACCCAACTACAGGATCGGTCGTCGGTATCATCGATTGCACAGGTATCATCGCTGAGTCAGAGCTCATATCGACGATGGATGTCTTCAACGGCATAGCGTACGACTCTGTAACGAAGGCTATCTACGTCACAGGGAAGAACTGGGCAAAGGTGTACCAGATAGAACTTCAATAGCCCGTCACATTTCCCTCGGTTGCGACCACGAGATGAACACACATTCCGCATAGCGGAATCTTCGTTCATCTTCTTGAGGAGGTCGCCATGGTTAGGGCGCCGAGCTTTCGGCGGGTGCATCGTATCACTACCATGCTTTTCATGGTTCTTGTTGGAGTGCTTTTCGCACAAGCACAACCCCAACCTCTGTTACAATCTGTCTTTCCCATTCCCGGGCAGGATGCGGTTGATGTATCATCGTCTGTTGTGGTTCGAGCCCCGGCAGCGATCGATCCAACAACCGTCACAACGTACTATCCGAATGCTGCGCCGAATGGATGGCGACCACCAGTACCAACGGTACTCGTGTTACGCGAAGAAATCGCGGCAGCACATCCAAGGGATGTATGGCAGCGATACGCTGTAGTCGGCAGCACATCCATTGAATACGAACGAACTGTTAGATGGAAGCCAGCACGCTTGCTTCCGCGCACGACGTACCGATGTGTTATCTCGGGCATTGCACTTGATCCCTGTCAAGGGGGCGCGGTGTGTCCAACACTCGAGTTCACATTCACAACTGCCCATCCAGTGCCGACGGTGCGCGCAACGTCGCTTGATACACATCACGTGGTTACATGCCGACAACCAATAACGATCGGATGGAACGATCCGATCCCAACTCCAGCAATTGCGCAATCGATCATCGACATGGAAGCGTACAGCACCGACGGTCGGTGGATAACGCTTCCAATAGCAGTCGTTGTCGCACCAGACCGTATGTCGGCCGTGGTGCTCCCTCGCGACACGTGGCCAATTGGACAGCCCATCCGCATACGCTGTGCCTTGGAACAACTAACGGGCGATCTGCGAACGAACTACGTTCGTCAAACTGTTGTGCGCGGTGCGAGCACAGTTACCACGAACGTATCGACACTATCCAACTACACGCTTCCATCGGATGTGGTGGAGGCGTTCGATACAACGACCGTTGTTGTTCGTGCAGGAACAGATCACGAGTTCGTCGCCCCTTACGAGTTACCCTACCCGTGGAGATTCGTTCGCTGGCAGATACCCGATGTACCTTCAGTCGACGGAAACTCCGATCTCCGCGTGCGCTTGCTCGTGGACTGCGCAACTGCCAAGGCTCGCTTTACAGCGACAGCACTTGTTGAGCGCATTGATAGCACTGATCTTGACTTCGATGTAGATAGTGGTGGACATGTTGATGTTTACACGACAACCGGGGAGCTCCTTGCATCGGTGACGCAGCCGGCTACGCTCCGCGTGGCAATTGCACAAGCTCCCATCACAATCGCAGCAGTTGCTGCAGCGAATATGTCGTTCAGTGCATGGCAACAAGCACCACAAGGCTCTGTTGGCTCGACTGCTGCAGCATTGGTGATTCCGAAGGCAGCACTTGTTGGAATGAACGGCAGTGGACAACACAATGGTAACACTGCGGTTGGACCCGGCGTAAATCCAAAGTTTGTTCCACTTTCCCCTTACCGCACCGAGAGGTATCGACTTGTTGCACACATTGCCGATGACGATCCGGATCCGCTTTTTCGCATCGATGATGCCGTGAGCTTTACCACTGCTCGTGAATTCGAGGATATCGTTCCAGGAACACGCACAGTATGCGTCGCTGCGCAACGATGCTGGGAGATCACCGGATATCACGATCCATCGGTTGGTCCACCAGTACGATTTGCCACCCCAGTGCAACAATACTGTCTGACAGCTGCGATGCTTGATCCAGAAAACGCGATCACATTGTTTGCACGCAGAAAACGTATCGACATGCGTGTGGAACGCGTTGTGCTTGGATCGGAAGATCCGTCGCACGTATTGCCTGATCAGCAAACCCATCCGGAAACACGCATTGATGTCGACAAGCGCGTAGTAGTCCAGGGTGTTGAACGATGGATGCCGCTTGGCAAGATCTCGTGCGTTACACCACGTGACGTGTTTGAACGCTATGAACTGCGATGTGGCGATCAGATCCGACTCCGCGTGACAGCCGCATCGCACCGAGGTGATGAATGGCGCTGGTGGAGTGTTCGTAATCGCTATGCGATGCCTGCGACCGAACAACAGTCGATGAAAGGTGGAGAGTTCACTCTCGTGCTTGACCAGGATATCGTAGGGTATGATGGACAGGCCTGTGATGCACGCCCAACGGGGAATCCTGAAGTACGCGTGCAGGCCGCATTCCGACGAGTGTTTGCCGTTGCATCAATGAGCATGCGTATTCGCACCTTGCAAGGTACAGAGCGATCACAGTTCCGATTCGAAGAGCGTTGGTTCGATCCCCTCACCTACTACGAGCGTCAGGCAGATGAACCGCGAGGCGGACGCCAAGTGGAGTATGTTCCTCGGAAAGGAACCATCGTGAAAGTGAAGTACACACTTCCATTCGATGGTCCATCGATTCTCGCAGGGGGGATGTCTGCTTCATCATGGGATAACTACCTGATTACGAATCCACAGGCAACAGATCTTGACTTCTCTGTTACTACCGGTGATCGTGGTAACACCAACTTTCTTCCTACTACCGGACAGTCCCCGAACATCGTAGAGTTCTTTATCTGTGATCCACTCACACGTCCGGTGAAACAAGCACTCCACTTCGGTGTTATCGATATCACATGCGGTGCAGGGGTGCGCTCGATCTATCAAGAGCCACTCGCTGCTCCCTATACCTTTACTGTGCAGCAGATGGAACTTCCAGGTTTCGGGCTCCGCTTGCAACGGGTCGACATAGCCTATGATGGTGACTGGGATTTCTGGCCATTCGTACTTAAAGGAGAGATCTACAATTCCATCTATGGTGGCAACCTCGCAGTCGATGGTGCGCACCATACTTCCACAGCATTTACACGTCTACCCGTATGCGCTGAGCAACAAGGCAAGAGTGGTGAGTGCACCATTGCCTATTCAGACAACGATAAGTCACTCGGATATGGTGATCGCGCGATGTGGTTACAGACGATGTGGATGGATGGTATGGACAAGGCGTGGTGGATGATGACTACCTGGGATGAAGATTGCAAAGACGACGACGACTGTCTTGTCAATAGGATGGACGACGTGATCGAAATTGTTAAACGAGGTGTCGATGCATATGCAGGAACAGCGGGCTCGGATGATCTTAACTGGAATGGATCACTACCTGATCTCATCAAGGCTGGCGCAGATCTCATCGCCATTCTCTTGCCTCCAGACGAGCAGGATGATTTTCTCGGTGAAGGGACGTTCCTCGAAGACGTCGGCACCTACTGGGGTATGCGCACGGCCATTGCCCCACGGATACCGGTTCATCATGAAAACATCACGTACCATCTGCGCGGACAGTGGTACGTATCCAAAGCTGTGTTGCGCTAATACACAACCATTTCATATCGTCTCACTGGAGAAACCTCATGAAGATCACACTTCTTGCATTCACTCTCGTCGCGCTCAGCCATCTATCCCATGCTCACGTACAACCAGCAGGCGGGGCACGCGAGGCAGCGCTCACCACCGGGAGCATTGTCACAGTCACATGGGACAGTGCCCTTGTGCAATCACCCGTCAATATCTGGCTTTGGGATGGCGAGCGTCGAGTAACAACGCCGATTCATAGGGCCTACAACGGTGTGCGTGCCGCCTACGAATGGACCATTCCCGATACGATGCAAGCTGGTGGGTTGTATCGGTTCGTTATCGCATCGGCATCCACACCGCAAAGCACACATTTTAGTCAGAGCTTTGTGACGATCCAACACGCCATCCCGCGCGTGAGCAGCATCGATCGGGATCGAGCCGAGCTGGGACTGAGCATAACCCCACTTCCCGCGCGAGACATTCTTCACGTTCGTTGGGATGCTGCGGAAGCAACGCGCGTTGATCTTACAACATTGATCGGACAACCATTACGTACGTGGTCGTGTGTAGGAGGTTCATCGCGCATGGACGTCGACGTTGCTGGGATTCCATCCGGCATGTACATGCTTGTTGTACATCGAGCGGATGGCACACCGATAGCTCGTTCAGTGCTTGTGCAGCATTAGTCAGATGACAGTTGATACGGAACGCCAAGACGTGGAATACAAATCCGCATACCTGGCATCCGTTCACGGAGATCGAGAGCCAGAGAATCGCAGGCCTCTGGTTCGCCATGCATGAGAACCAACGTTGAAGGCCGAACATCTGTTGCAAACTCGATCAGCGATTCACGCGATGCGTGTGCGCTAAATCGGAATCGTTCGACCTCGCAGCTCCGCGAAACACGGCGTCCTGCGAGGTCGAATGGTTGTTTGCGCTCTGACATCGACAGTGCGTAGCCTGGCGTTGTTGGGTGTTGGTAGCCGATGAAGGCGATGCCAAAGTTTGGCCGTGCCATCCACAGCTGCGCAAGGTTGTATGAGAGTGTTCCAGCGTTCAGCATACCAGACGACGCCAACACAATCGATGGAGTCTTGAGGTATGGTCCACGATGAATCTCATCACGAATGATAGGTTCCTGCGATGTGTCGGAGATCTCCAATCCCGGACTCATCATCGGGTCGCTGTAGCAGAACGCATCATACACCTTGCTGATCCGCGTTCCCATGCCCCCTGTGTGGAGCGGCATGTAGGGGATCTCACCACCCCGCATCATTGACGAGAGCATCACGACCATCTCCTGCATCTTGCCCAGGGCGAAGCACGGGAACAACACAGAGCCATTTCGTTCGGTGATCATGTTGATGTATCGCGCCAAGCGTTTACGCTCTTCACGTCGAGACGGAGTGTGTTCGGTTGCGCCGTTTGTTGATTCCATTACCAGAACATCAACATGATGGCGCGGGAGCTGAGCACGTGGAATAACGGTTTGATGATCGAACATCGTATCACCTGTGTGAAGGATTGAGAACCCCCCGCTCTCCAGCAGCACGCCAGCAGATCCAAGGATATGTCCGGCCCAATGAAACGACGCACGAATCGCGGTACGTCCCGAGTAGCCGCGAAACTCAAGAGGCTCTCGATACGGTAGAGCCTCGAACGCATAGCGAAGCTGATCAATCGCCGTACGATCGTAAAACTCCAGATGCTCACGCGGAATGTCAGACGTGATCTCGTTACGCAGCAGCCGGGCTCCGTTGGGAAGCATGATGTGCGAGATATCGCGCGTTGCATGGGTCATGATCGCACGCAAGTGTGGGAACCTCCGCATCACATACGGAAGTGCACCTATATGATCTGTGTGTGCGTGCGTAATGAACGCGACATCTGTTGGACGGTGCTCTAGGAGGTCGACAGCCGGGAAAGCAGCTGCCGTGCGATCGCGTGGATGAAGACCAGCATCAATAAAGATGCCCGTTCCTTCAATCGAGATGTACGTGCAGTTGGCGCCGATTTCCTCAGCGCCCCCTAGCATCATGAGTTCTACATTCACACGAGAAGCGTTACGACGCCACCTTACAGGTTGAGATACCGAGGATTGTGTAGAGTCCGCAGAAGCGGAACACGGCTGTCACAGTGGCGGCCACCGCTCCAACACCGCATATCCATGCAAGTGTTCCCTCGACAGTATTGGTAACGACCAAGCCCACGAGAACGGCTGCGATAGCCAAGCGAATAATGCGATCGACGATTCCAACGTTCGTTGTCATGATGCTATTCCTGTGGATTGTGGTGAAATCTCGCGGTCAATGGCACCAAGATGGGTCTTTTTGCGTTCCATTGGTGCGTAGTTTTGTCGGTTATCCACATCGACCTCAGCTGGAACATGGAATCACCTCAACCGTATTCACCCACCAACAAGGTTCGCATTGTCACGGCGGCCTCGTTGTTCGACGGACACGACGCTGCGATCAATGTGATGCGTCGCATCATCCAGGCCACGGGCTGCGAGGTGATCCACCTTGGCCACAACCGCTCCGTGAAGGAAGTGGTTGATTGTGCCATTGAGGAAGACGCTCAGGCGATTGCCATGACATCCTACCAGGGTGGCCATGTAGAGTACCTAACGTATATGCGGCAATTACTCGATGAACGAGGTGCATCCCATATCAAAATCTTCGCCGGTGGCGGTGGAACGATCCTCCCTACTGAAATCGAGCAACTGCACGCAAACGGTGTAACCCGTGTGTACTCCCCGGACGACGGTCGAGCTATGGGTTTGCAGGGCATGATCAACGACGTCGTAGAACGTTCGGATTACCTCCCGCCGGGTAATGAAGCGCTTGCAGATCGCGTGAGAGCTCGCGATCCTATCGCCATTGCGCAAGCGATTTCGTGCGCAGAGCGTGGCGAGCTTGCCAAGATTGCCTTCGTTGAGGGAGCGCAACGTGTACCTGTGCTCGGCATTACCGGAACAGGTGGTGCCGGTAAATCGTCGCTTACGGACGAGATAGTTCGTCGCTTCCTCCTTGATCATCCAGACAAGACAATTGCGGTTGTGAGTGTCGACCCGTCAAAGCGGAAAACAGGTGGAGCGTTGTTGGGCGATCGGATTCGCATGAATTCCGTGAGCGACGAACGAGTTTATATGCGCTCGTTTGCAACCCGTGAAGCAAACGTTGCTATCAACCCCAATGTCCGCGATGCTATTGCTATTCTCTCGTATGCCGGATACGACCTCATAATCGTTGAAACAGCTGGCATCGGACAGAGCGACTCACAAATAACCGACGTTTCTGACGTCTCGATGTACGTGATGACGCCCGAATATGGCGCAGCTACGCAGCTTGAAAAAATCGACATGATCGACTACGCCGATATTATTGCGCTCAACAAGTTTGATAAGCGTGGTGCTCTTGATGCACTTCGTGATGTTCGGAAGCAGTATCAGCGCAGCCGTCAATTGTTCACGCAGAGCATCGACGTAATGCCTGTGTACGGTACGATTGCATCGCAATTCAACGATCCGGGTGCAAATACGCTTTACCGCGCGTTAAACGACTTGTTGATTCAACGTTGCAACCTTGATTGGACGTCATCCTACGAGATTACCGACGAGATGAGCGAGAAGATCTACATCATTCCGCCTGATCGCACTCGGTATCTCGCTGAGATCGTTGAACACAACAAGCGATACGACGCCTTTGTTGAACAACAAGCAGAACTCGCTCGCGCGATCTGGCGCATTCAGGGCGCTATTGATCAACTCGCATCTGTCGACGATCACTAACTCAGCACAGTATGAGCACCTCAACAACGACATCCACGACCTCGAAGCAACCTGCAGAAGCAGCGTCACCAGCGTCGGCCATTGCAACACTCGAACAGCGCAAGGCTGATCTTGAAATGCAGATTAACCACGACGTGCGTGTAATGCTCGCAACATGGGAGGCCAAAAAACAGTCGTACCAAGGCGAGTTTTATAGCTATACGGTGCGCGGCAAGGAAATTCGAGTTGCTAACTATACCGAGTCACTCGCGCATACTCGTATACCAAAGATTTCACTTCCAGCCTTTCAGGACTGGGGAGAGATCGTTCGTTGGTGCATGCAAGAGAACGTGCCAGGTGAGTTTCCGTTCACAGCCGGTGTATATCCGTTCAAACGGACCAATGAAGATCCAACGCGGATGTTTGCTGGTGAGGGTGGACCAGAGCGGACGAACAAGCGTTTCCACTACCTCTCCAAGGGTATGGCTGCCGCGCGTCTGTCTACCGCATTCGACAGTGTAACGCTGTATGGCGAGGATCCCGACCATCGTCCCGACATCTACGGCAAGATTGGTAATTCGGGCGTGAGCGTTGCTTCGCTTGATGACGCGAAGAAGCTGTATTCAGGCTTTGATTTGTGCGCTCCAACAACATCGGTATCGATGACCATCAATGGTCCAGCGCCAATGCTGTTGGCGTTCTTCATGAATGCCGCGATCGACCAGGAGTGTGAAAAAGAAATTATCCGTCGTGGGATGGAAGATGAGGTTCGTGCGAAGATCGACGCGATCTATCGTGAGCGCGGCATTGCGCGCCCTGTCTACCGCAACGGTGATGGATCAACGGAACTCCCCGATGGCAATACCGGACTCGGACTTATGCTGCTTGGTGTGACGGGCGACCAAGTGCTGCCTCCAGACGTGTATCATGAATGCACGCAACGTGCCTTGCAGAATGTGCGTGGCACTGTACAGGCAGACATTCTCAAAGAGGACCAAGCGCAGAATACGTGCATCTTCTCGACGGAGTTTGCACTACGCATGATGGGCGATGTGCAGGAGTACTTCATCACCAAGGGCGTGCGCAACTTCTATTCTGTATCAATCTCCGGTTATCATATCGCCGAAGCAGGTGCAAATCCGATCACGCAGCTGGCGTTTACTCTCTCGAACGGTTTCACATTCGTTGAATACTACCTCTCGCGAGGTATGGACATCAATGACTTTGCGCCGAACCTCTCGTTCTTCTTCTCCAATGGAGTCGATCCTGAATACAGTGTGATTGGGCGTGTTGCCCGAAAGATATGGTCGAAGGCCATCAAGCACATGTATGGAGGAAACGAGCGTTCGCAGATGCTGAAGTATCACATTCAAACATCCGGTCGGTCCCTCCACGCGCAAGAAATCGACTTCAACGACATTCGCACGACGCTTCAGGCATTGTATGCCATTTACGACAACTGCAACTCGCTGCATACCAATGCCTATGACGAAGCAATCACTACGCCCACAGAGGAGAGCGTGCGTCGTGCGGTTGCTATCCAATTGATCATTAACCGCGAGTTAGGTCTCGCCAAGAACGAAAATCCAACGCAGGGCTCATTCATCATCGAAGAGCTCACCAATCTTGTCGAAGAAGCTGTCTACACCGAATTCAAGCGCATCTCCGAGCGTGGTGGTGTTCTGGGTGCGATGGAGAACATGTATCAGCGAAACAAGATTCAGGAAGAGTCGCTCTACTACGAGACGCTCAAGCATACTGGTGAGTATCCAATCATCGGCGTCAACACCTTCCTCTCGTCGAAGGGATCACCAACGGTGATTCCGGAGGAAGTCATCCGATCGACAACCGATGAGAAGGAGCAACAGATTACAAACGTTCGCACGGTACAGAAGCGTAGTGGAGATGCTACAGCAGAAGCACTCGCGGCGTTACGATCAACGGCGATTCGCAATGGTAATATCTTCGACGCATTGATGGAAGCTGCAAAAGTTTGCTCGTTGGGGCAGATGACGCACGCTCTGTATGAGGTTGGCGGACAGTATCGTCGGACCATGTAGGCCGCATGATGGTCACCATTGAAGACATCCGTGCAGCAGCCGAACGTATACGTCCGTACGTGCATCGAACACCCGTGATTACATCCCGGGCAATCGATCAAATGTTTGGTGCGCAGATCTTCTTCAAATGCGAAAACCTCCAGAAGGTTGGTTCGTTTAAGGCGCGAGGTGCCTGCAACGCTGTGTTTCAGCTCGACGACGCCACAGCAGCGAGAGGAGTCATCACGCACTCGTCCGGGAATCATGCCCAGGCACTCGCCTATGCTGCGGGTCTCCGTGGAATTCCATGCACGATCGTTATGCCCACCACTGCTCCAGCCGTTAAGCGCAGAGCCGTCGAAGAATACGGCGCCTCTATTGTGCCGTGCGAACCCACCGTTGAGGCACGACGTTCCACCATGAACGCTCTCATTGAGCAGACATTTGCGCACGCAATCCCTCCGTACGACGACGAGCGCGTGATTGCTGGACAGGGAACAGCTGCGCTCGAACTCCTCGAGGACCACCCCACGCTCGAGGTCATGATGGCCCCTGTCGGAGGGGGCGGACTCATGAGCGGTACAGCGGTAGCAACCCGCGCCCTTGCGCCATATGCAAAGCTTTACGGGGCTGAACCCTCCATCGATGCCGATGCCCAGCGGTCACTCGAGACAGGCGTACTCCAACCTCCACCCCAACGCATATCGATGGCTGATGGCCTTCGTACATCGCTAGGTGAGCTCACATTCGCCGAATTACGGCATCACCACGTACAAATCGTAACTGCCAGCGAGGAGTCCATCCTAGAATCCATGATGATCATCATGGAACGCCTCAAGGTGGTTGTTGAACCCAGTGCTGCGGTGACACTTGGATGTCTTCGGGAACACCCCGAACTCGTAGCTGGTCGGAGGGTAGGAATCATCCTTTGTGGGGGAAACCTCGATCTTCGGTCGTGGTTGAAGCCTTCGTAAACCCGTACAACGCCCATTTTCCGTACTTTCGAGGTCATTTTTGACCTTACGGAAGATTGATGCAATCGGGCTACGAAGCCGTTATCGGACTTGAAGTTCACGCGCAGCTCACAACTGCGTCGAAAGCGTTTTGCTCCTGTCCAACGGACTTCGGTGCTCAACCCAACGTGAACGTGTGTCCTATCTGCCTTGGGCATCCTGGAACGCTTCCGGTGCTCAACAGGAACCTCGTTGCCTATGCCGTTCGAATGGGGCTTGCTACCAACAGCTCCATCCGTGAACGATCAACATTCTCGCGCAAGAACTACTTCTATCCCGACCTTCCAAAGGGGTACCAGGTAACGCAGTACGCCGATCCCATCTGTTACGATGGTCGCGTTGAGATAGAAACGGACAACGGGGTAACGCACATTGGTGTCACGCGGATTCACATGGAAGAGGATTCCGGCAAGAGCATTCACGACCTCGATGTTGACACGCTGGTCGATCTCAACCGTGCCGGTGTACCACTCATCGAAATCGTAAGCGAACCCGACATTCGCACGCCGCACCAAGCCTACCAGTATCTCCAGCAGATTCGCCAAATCCTTGTGTACCTCGGTATCTGCGACGGCAACCTTGAAGAAGGCAGCCTTCGTTGCGACGCTAATGTTTCTGTACGGCCTGTCGGACAGGAGCAGTTTGGTACCAAACGGGAAGTCAAGAATCTCAACTCCTTCCGCAACGTCGAGAAGGCAATCGAGTATGAGATTAGGACCCAAATCGAGACAATCGAAGCAGGTGGTATGATTGTTCAGCAGACCCTGATGTGGGATGCTGGAGCGCAAGCAACCAAGCTTATGCGCTCTAAAGAGCAAGCGCATGATTACCGCTATTTCCCAGAGCCAGATCTTGTTCCGGTGATCGTCGATCAGAAATGGATTGATGAACTTACCGCCACGCTACCAGAGCTTGCGCTCGCGAAGAAGCGTCGTTTCGTCACACAGTTTGGACTTCCTGCATATGATGCAGGGGTTCTCGTTGATCAAGCTGAAGTAGCCGCATTCTATGAAGACGTGTGTGCTCTTCTTGTATCACCGACAACCGAAGGATACAAGCTTGTTTCGAATTGGATCATGACCGATATGTTGCGGCTCATGGGCGATAAGAAATGTAGTATCAACGATGTTGGCGTATCGCGTCAACAGCTTGCATCGCTGGTGCATGTGCTTACGGCTGGTAGCGTCTCTAGTAAGACAGCAAAAGAGCTGTTCCCTGATATGATTGGGAGCGGTAAGCTTGCCGACGAATTCATCAGCGAGCGTGGGTTAACCCAGATTTCTGATGAAGGGGCGATCCGAACAATGGTTGAGAGCGTGATCCGTAACAACCCAGACAATTTGAAAAAGTACCTCGACGGCAAGAGCAACCTCTTCGGGTTCTTTGTCGGACAGGTCTTGAAGGCCTCAGGTGGGTCTGCGAACCCAACATTGGTTAGCAGTCTTATGAAAGACGCCCTTGATTTTCTCCACACATCAACGAGTACGGAGGACTGATGGCTATAACCCCAACGCGAGTCATTTGGAAGAACGGCAGCTTCGTGCCGTTCGAAAAGGCCAACATTCACGTGCTCTCGCACGTTGTACACTATGGTTCTTCATGGTTCGAAGGAATCCGCTGTTACGACACAGCAGAAGGTCCGGCCGTGTTTCGGCTGGACGATCATATGCGCCGCCTGCACTATAGCATGAAGGTATACCGCACGCAACTTCCGTTTAGCGTGGATGAATTGTCAGAAGCTGCTGTCGACCTTGTACGACGCAACAAGCTCTCACAATGCTATATCCGTCCCATTGCACTCCGTGGATTTGGCGACATGGGCGTGTACGGACAGCGCTGTCCGGTAGAAGTATACATTGCCGCTTGGGAGTGGGGCACGTATCTCGGAGACGGCGCAACAGACAACGGTGTTGACGTGTGCATCTCCTCGTGGGACCGTATCACGCCCAATGCACTGCCATCGTTGGCCAAGGCCGGTGGCAACTACATGAACTCTCAGCTTGTCAAAATGGAAGCCATTGAGAACGGATATGCCGAAGGTATCTGTTTGGACTCCTACGGAAACATTGCTGAAGGCTCGGGCGAAAACGTGTTCATCGTTGTTGACGACGAACTGATCACTCCCCCCTCCGCCTCAGCGATTCTCCCAGGAATTACGCGCGATACAGTAATCACGCTTGCAGAAGAACTTGGCATCACGGTGCGCGAACAAGATATTCCTCGTGCCATGTTGTATACCTGCGACGAAATGTTCCTCACCGGCACAGCTGTTGAGATCAGCCCAGTGCGATCTGTTGATCGCATTGCAGTTGGTCGAGGC
>CAMCXP010000021.1 GCA_945883395.1 Melioribacter roseus P3M-2 | reverse complement strand
TCGGAGATGACCAAGCTCAAGGATGATGATCGTGAGGAAGTCCTCCAGTTTGCAGGGTTTGAAGATTCCACAGGTGCGATTCCCTCAGCCGTAAAGGCGTACGACATTGTTTCGTGCACTACGAGCGAAGCCACTGGCAGCATCGTGATCAAGTTGATGTATATCAAAGGCGTCGAGGGCACCAAGGATGAAAACGTCTACCTCGTGACGATGAAGAATGGCATGTATTCCTCGAAGTTCCAGATAGCATCACTACAAGCCAGTTGCGAGGGCACGTTCCTGCGCGCATCATCGATGAATGACGATGGAACGATTTCTGTTGGACAGCTCTTCCATGTGTTTGACTGTGAAACGGACAAGTTTCTGAACACGGAAACGCAGCCGACGTTGACCATTCGCATTCGCCCGAATGGATCAATTGCGCAAGGTGCTACAGCACCTGCACCACCGCCCACCAAACGTAGCGACGACGAGTAGGGGCAAGGGGGCGTCCGTAATCACAGCGCTCTTGCTAGCACGTCATTCATCGTCTTAGCTGTTCGATAGTACGCGACCAGCGATGTGATGCATGTATCCGACGTAAACACCGACTTCGGGATTGTTGCCCACACGTAGAACTGCTTCTTACGGACAAGCGGTTCACGTGTAACAGCGTCGCGAAACTCAGCTGGAAGAATCTTGCTCTCCTCGCCGAGGAGTTCGCCGTAGAGCTTCTTGAACGATGGATCCGATATCGCTGCGCGAAGATCTGCGCCCTCATGCAATACAAGATCGCGTAGGGCCGGCAGCTCGTCCTTGTTCGGCATGTAACAGCCGGCAGCGATTCCCCCGCCGGATGCACCAACCTCCATGTACACACCGGGAAACCCCATCGCCTTTTTCCCACGCAGATTCAGGTGGGCTCCCATCTGCACTTTATACGGCGTCTTATCGGCGGAAAACCGAATATCGCGGTTGATCCGATAGATCACGTCGGATGCAGATGCCTGTAGCTCCGGATCGAACGGCTGAACAGCCTCAATCCACGCCGTAATCATCGCATAGAATGGACGTTTTACGTCACGCTCATAGCGCGAGCGGTTCTCGTCGAACCACGCCTTCGAATTGTTGGAAGCGAGTTCGCGGAAAAACCGGAAGTAGGCAGGAGAAAGCACGGCGTCACTCTGGATCATTAAAGTCGTACTGGTAGATATCGTGTGCGTGCTCACCGGGATCAATCTTCACTAGTTCCTTGAGGAGGCCGTTGTGAAGATCGTAGACCCAGCCATGAATCATGGGGTGCTTGTTACGTTTCCATGCATGCTGCACAAATGAGATATCGGAGATATGGCGCACTTGCTCAATGACGTTGAGTTCGACGAGTCGATCGTAGCGTTCAGTGTCCGACGCAATACCATCGAGCTCTGTAGCATGAAAGCGATACACATCCTTGATGTGACGCAGCCACTTGTTAATCAATCCGAGATTCTTCCGGGACATAGCTGTGCGCACTCCACCGCAGCCATAATGGCCACAAACAATAATGTGTTTTACCTCGAGCACATCAACAGCATACTGCAGAACACTGAGGACATTGAAGTCTGTATGAACAACAAGGTTTGCGACGTTGCGATGTACAAACAATTCGCCCGGCTGTGTACCAGTGATGTCTTCTGCAGGAACGCGACTGTCTGAGCATCCGATCCAGAGGTAGTCTGGTGTTTGCGCAGATGCTGACGCAGTGAAAAAGTCTGAACGGACGTTGAGTCGGTCCTGCACCCACGCCTTGTTGTTCAACAGTAGTCGACGATAGTCTTCCATGTCATGCTCTTCCGTGCTTGTCGAAGTAATTGTGGTATGTCACCGTGATATTGCGATGCTTCGCAAGCTCGGTGAAGTCGGAGATTGTCTCATAGATATCGTGATCGATATAGAGTGCTGTTGTGCCATCGATGATCAGATGTGCACCGTCGGGAATCTCGACAAGACAGTCTTTGAGCATCAGATTTTGGATAAAGGTCATGTCCTTGTTGAATCGCAACAACCAGTTAATCTCGTCATGCACAAGCGTGATGGAGCGACGGTGGTATGAACGAACCACATAGAAGACCGATACAATGAGTCCGATCCCAACTCCAACGAGAATGTCCGTCGCTACGATTGCTACAAGGGTTACTATGAAGGGGATAAACTGCGGCAGGCCCTCCTTCCACATCGAACGAAGAATCTTGAACGACGAGAGTTTGTACCCCACGATGAGAAGCACAGAGGTCAAGCATGCCAACGGGATCATGTTGAGCAGCAGCGGAATCAGTATCACGGCAAGCAGCAGCAGAATTCCGTGGACTAGTGAGGAAAGGCGCGTCACCCCTCCCGCATAGACATTGGCAGATGAGCGAACGATTACAGACGTAACTGGGATGCCTCCGATGAGACCACTCAGAGCGTTGCCTATACCTTGCGCAAACAGTTCGCGATTGACATTGGAAATACGTTTGCGGGGATCCATTTTATCGACAGCCTCAACCGAGAGAACTGATTCAATGCTCGCAATTGCTGTAATGGTGATTCCGACAATCCATACATCCATGCGACCAAATGCATGCATGTCGGGAAACACAAGCTGGTTGCCGATATCGGCAATCGAGGAAAACACTGGAAGTGACACGAGATGCCCGGCAGCTCCCGTCAATTGCCAATGCGGCACGAACATGCTGAATAGACTATTCATGGTCGTTCCGATGAGGACGCTCACCAGTGCCCCAGGTATGGTCCGCATCCATGGCAGCTGCTGTACACGTGGGAGCTCCCAGGCGAGCATGATTGCGAGACAGACGCACGTGATCAGCACTGCGCCAGGCTGAAGGATGTCGGATTGAAGCGCTCGAACTGGATCAAGAAAGATGTTGATCCATTCCGAGCCTGCAAATGCAACCTCATCATCCATAAACCCCTGTCGGTCGTATCCAACAGCATGGGGTAGCTGTTTGAGAATAATGGTGAGTCCGATGGCAGCTAGCATGCCCTTAATGACGCTGTGCGGGATAAAACTGCCGAGTGAACCAGCCCGAACCGCAGCAACGATGATCTGAAGTACTCCAGCAATGACCACTGCAGCGAGGAATGCCGGGAATGAGCCGAGGGATGTAATCGCAGCCGCAACAATTGACGCAAGACCGGCAGCAGGGCCAGACACGGAAAGTTCTGATCCAGAGAATAGCGTAACAACGATGCCGCCAACAATCCCCCCGAGAACCCCCGCAAATAGTGGCGCTCCCGATGCGAGGGCAATGCCCAAGCACAGTGGAAGTGCCACGAGGAAGACAACTACGCCAGCAGGAAGATCCTTACTGGCATGTGCAAACGAAAGTGCAGGAATCGGATGGTTTCGCATGTGGTCAAATTACGACACCCACTCCTATGCTCGCACAGAAGCCCGTATGTTTGTATCCAAGGAGCAACTATGTCGACATACTCATTTGACTTTATCAGCGAAGTCGATCTTCAAGAGGCCGACAACGCCATCAACCAGGCTCGAAAAGAGATCGAGCACCGGTACGACCTACGTGGGTCGAACTGTGAGGTTGAACTTAACCGCAATGAAAAGAGTTTTGTGATCCGTGCTGACGGAGAGCATTTCGTCAATTCCGCCATGGAGATCATCAAAAACAAGATGATCAAGCGCGGTATCAGCGTTCTGGCTCTCGACGAGCAGAAGGTTGAACTTCTGAGTGGTAAATCCGTGCGCCAGACCGTGAAGTTGAAAGCTGGGCTCTCGCGTGATGATGCGAAGAAGATTACCACCATGGTCAAGGACCAAAAAATGAAGGTCACTGCTCAGATCGTAGATGAAAAGGTGCGGGTAACCGGTAAGAGCAAGGACGACCTTCAGGCCTGCATTACCGCAGTTCAGTCGGTCGATCTCGGCTTTCCGGTGCAGATCGACAATCTGCGATAGCCCCCTTCATTTTTCCGATATTTGCACCCTTGCTTAACCTGGAGTTTACGTGGATCTCTTTCAGCGCTGCCGTGATTTCACCCGTGCCGACGAAGTAAAGGCGGCCGGCCTGTATCCATATTTCCGTCCTGTCGAAGAAAATGAAGGACCGGTTGTTAGGATCGAGGGTCGTCAGGTGATCATGGCGGGTTCGAATAACTACCTTGGTTTGACCGCTCACCCGAAAGTGAAGCAGGCCGCTAAGGACGCGATCGACCGTTACGGTACAGGTTGTTCAGGTTCGCGCTACCTCACAGGTACGATCAATCTGCACGTTGAACTTGAAAAGCGTCTGGCAGCCTTCCTCGGAACCGAAGACGTGTTGCTGTTCTCCACAGGGTATCAAACTGCGCTTGGCGTGATCTCTGCGCTTGTGTCGAAGGGTGATTATGTGATTTCCGATAAGGAGAATCACGCATGCATCATCAGTGGTTGCTTGCTTGCAAAGGGTGGATTCTCGGAGTTCGTTCGCTACAAGCACAACGACATGCAGGATCTCGAACGTGTTCTGCAGCGTATTCCTGACAGCGCAGGCAAGCTCGTCGTTACCGACGGTGTGTTCTCGGTATCAGGTGAATTGGTAAACCTGCCGGAAATGATCGCGGTCTGTGAGAAGTACGGCGCACGTGTGCTGGTCGATGATGCACACGCAACTGGTGTTGTGGGTGTGGGTGGACGTGGTACTGCATCACACTATGGATTGGTCGACAAGACAGATCTCACGATGGGCACGTTCTCGAAGACCTTCGCATCGCTCGGTGGCTTCGTGGCCGGACCCGAGCGCGTGATGAACTACATCAAGCACCATTCGCCAGCACTGATCTTTAGCGCTTCGCCAACACCGGCATCCGTTGCTGCTGCTCTTGCAGCTCTCGAGATTCTTGAAGCAGAACCAGAGCGTATCGACCGCTTGATCGCTAATGCTGATAAGATGCGGAAGGGATTCTCAGATCTCGGATTCAACGTTATTGACTCTCGCACAGGCATCGTACCGATTGTTGTTGGCGATGCTGAGCTTGCGCTCGTGTTCTGGCGCAAGCTGTACGACAAGGGCATCTTTGTCAATGCCTTCGTGCCACCAGGCGTGCCGCCAAATCTCTCGATGATGCGCACCAGCTATATGGCAACGCACGAGGACGAGCATCTGGATGCCATCCTCAATGCATGTCAGGAAGTTGGTATTGAACTCGGACTCATCTCCGCCTAAGGGGCTCCATGCAGATTACACGATTTGAACGCGGTCTTCGCGACCGCGTTGCCATTGTCACCGGAGCAGCCCTGGGGAATGGCCGTGCATTTTGCGAACGTCTCGCGGAAGAAGGCGCCAAGCTGGTGATCGCCGATGTAGAGGACGCCGCAGCAACAGAAGCAGCAGTGCGTGAGCTTGGCGGCGAGGTCGTGCGTGTGAAGGCCGATATGACATCACCCAGCGATGTTGAACGTGTGATCGCAACGGCAATCGAAACGTTTGGACGCATCGATATTCTCGTCCATAACGTTGGTCATTACAGCGAAGAGCCCTTCGAGCTATTGTCCTACGCTGAGTGGAAGAAGACACTCGACATCACCCTTGATTCGATCTTCCATACGGTTCGGGGCGTATTGCCCCACATGAAGCGTGCTGGGTTTGGACGGATCATTACGTTTTCGAGCGATACTGTCTGGCTGGGTACGCCGTACCTCACGCACTACGTTACTGCGAAGATGGGTGTGATCGGTTTTACACGGTCGCTAGCAGCAGAGGTCGGCAAGTACGGGATTACCATCAACACCGTCACAGTCGGTCTGACGGCAACGCAGAACGTCCAGAATTCAGCAATGATGAGCCCCCTGCTTGAACATCTCATCCCTGCGCAGGCTGTGCACCGGGCCGACGAGCCAGAGGATATCGCCAATGTGGTTGCGTTTCTTGCCCTACCGGCGTCTGGTATCATCACGGGACAGACCATCAATGTGGATGGTGGCGTAGCTCGTCACTAATGCAACGTTACCGGTGCGTAAATTCCAGTCCCGACATTTCTGGAGTTCCGCAATGCTTCGTTCCGTACGCATTCTTTCCGTCATCGCACTGCTCGCATTGAGCGTTTCCGCTGATTGCGCAGTAACACGCACACGTTCGCATGACATCATTACGACTTCGCTCGTCGCTCCAACCGGTAGATGAAACGCTCATCTACCGGTCGGGCGATCCTCAGGATCCCCGCATTGGGGATCTCTGTGTATACGACGTGCAGGCGCTTCCTGAAGCACCGCTGATCATCGCGATCCTTGGTGTACCACAGGATATCGGTGTAGAGCGGAACGGTGGTCGCGTTGGTGCAGCAGCTGCGCCGAGTGCGATCCGTCGAGCGCTCACGAAGCTCACGCCGACGGCTTTTCTGCCTGCGATGCAACGTGGTGATTTCGCATTGTGTGATCTGGGTGATATCGATACGGCTGGCAAGACGCTTGAGCAGATCCACGACGAGCATCATGATATCGTTGAACAGCTGGTGAAACGTGGGATTGTGCCAATCATCATTGGTGGTGGACACGACTGTGCGTGGCCAACAGTGCGAGCGCTGTCGTCGGTAGGAAGAGCATTCGGCGTCATCAACATTGATGCGCACACAGACGTACGTCCGCTCAAGGATGGTCGTGCGCATAGTGGATCGCCGTTTCGACAAATGCTCGACATGCAAGACTCCACCCTTCTGTCTGGTGGCTTTGTAGAGTTCGGTATCCAAGCAACCTCGGCATCGGCCCACCACATTGCCGACATCCGGCATGCCGGCATGCACGTGATGATGCTCGACGAGATCCGTCTCGAGGGTGTGGATGCTGCTTGGCAGAGAGCGCTCGGCCATGCCGCAGCATCAGGCAGCACGTACGTTTCAATCGACATGGATGCCTTCGCCTCTGCCTATGCGCCCGGCGTGAGTGCTCCAGCAGCAGATGGATTTTCCCCTGCCGACCTCCGTCCGTGTCTGCGACATGTGGCAGCATCAGGCTCATTGATCGCGCTCGACCTCGTCGAGGTGAATCCGACGTACGACCTTGATGGGCGCACGGCTAAGCTGGCTGCCCAGCTCATCTGCGATGTGATCAACGGATTGGCCACAACTCGTGGCGCAAAGTCGTAGTTTTGCGCTCTATGGCAGTATTCGAACCCCAAAAAATTATCTTCAGCATGGTCGGTGTTGGCAAGATCTACAAGCCAAACCGCCAGGTACTCAAGGATATCTATCTCAGCTTCTTCTACGGAGCGAAGATTGGTGTGCTTGGTCTGAACGGAGCTGGGAAGTCCACGCTCCTGAAAATCATCGCAGGTCTCGACGACGAATACGTCGGACAGATCACGAAGAACAAGGATGTCACCTTCGGCTACCTCTCGCAGGAACCCGAACTCGACCCTGATAAGACTGTTCGTGAAATCGTCGAAGAAGGTGCGGCATCAACCGTGCAGCTTTTGCGCGACTATAATGCGATCAGTGAGAAGTTTGCCGAGCCAGATGCTGACTACGAAGTGCTGATGGAGCAGCAAGCCAAGCTTCAAGAGAAGATCGATGCGATTGGCGCATGGGACATCGACTCGAAGCTCGACATGGCGATGGAAGCCTTGCGCTGTCCGCCACCCGACACCAAGATCGGTGTAATCTCCGGTGGTGAGCGCCGTCGCGTTGCGCTTGTGCGACTGCTTCTACAGAAGCCCGACGTATTGCTCTTGGACGAGCCAACGAACCACCTTGACGCCGACAGTGTCGCGTGGCTTGAGCGCCACCTGCACGACTACGAAGGCACCGTGATTGCCGTAACGCACGATCGATACTTCCTCGACAATGTTGCGGGCTGGATTCTTGAGCTTGACAACGGACAAGGTATTCCGTTCGAAGGTAACTACACATCGTGGCTCGAACAGAAGCAAGCACGACTTGCCCTTGAAGAGAAGCAAGAGTCGAAGCGTCAGAAGGCCCTCAAGGAAGAACTCGAATGGGTGCGCATGAATCCAAAGGGACGTCATGCAAAGAGCAAGGCGCGTATTAGCGCCTACGAGAAGCTCCTTGACGAAGAAACCATCAAGCGCAACGAAGAGATGGAAATCTTCATTCCACCCGGACCTCGTCTTGGCGACAAGGTGATCAATGCTGAAGGAATCGCAAAGTCATTCGACGACCGACTCCTCTACGAGAACCTCAGCTTCAGTCTCCCGCCCGGTGGTATCGTTGGAATCATTGGTCCGAACGGTGCTGGTAAGACAACACTCTTCAAGATGATCACCGGTCAGCTTCAGCCAGACAGCGGCACGTTCGATGTCGGTGAGACGGTCAAGATCGGCTACATCGATCAGAACCGTCCGCTCGATCCCAAGAAGTCTATCTGGGAAGAGATTAGCGACGGACTTGATGTGGTGATGCTTGGAACGCGCGAAGTGAACTCACGTGCGTACGTCTCACGCTTCAACTTCAACGGCAGTGATCAGCAGAAGAAGGTCACGCAACTTTCTGGTGGTGAGCGCAATCGTGTGCACTTGGCCAAGATGCTTAAAGAGGGGGCGAACGTTCTCCTGCTTGACGAGCCGACGAATGACCTCGACGTAAACACGTTGCGTGCGCTTGAAGAAGCCTTGCAAGGTTTTGCAGGTTGTGCCGTCGTAATTTCGCACGATCGTTGGTTCTTGGATCGTGTAGCAACGCACATCCTTGCATTTGAAGGCGACAGCCAAGTTGTATGGTTCGATGGAAATTACTCGCAGTACGAGGAAGACCGTCGCAAGCGTCTTGGCATCGAAGCAGACCGTCCACATCGTATTTCGTATCGGAAGCTTACTCGCGATTAAGGGAACTCATCATGAAGACTACTCTTTGTCTTGCTGCATCTGCACTGATGCTCGTAATCTCAGCACAGGCACAGCAAACGCCCGCCTTCAAGGCACCGCCAGGATATACCACCAAGGTTGAGTCGGTTGTCACACGGTATGACTTCTCGAAGTTCAATCGTGAAGTCAATGTTCCTCTTCAGCCATTCATCTGGCAACCATCGCTGTTTCCTGCTGGAACGAAAACCACTGATAAGGTAAAGCCGGCAACGAAGCCAGCGACATCACTCTGGAACTCATAGGAAACAATGCTTCCGGAGTTCGGTGCCCCGCTGCGTAAGGAAGCACATGCATTCGACGGATCAGATGGTGGGACTATCCTGTACTTCGAGTGGAGCACGCCATTGCCACTAGAAGCGCGTAAGAAGCTCTGCCAGATCCTCTACAAGGCCGATGAGAAGCCTACCGGCAAAGACACCAACGACGAGTGTATGCTCGGCGATACATGGGTAATGATCTGGTCGTTTAAGAAGCCCCTTTCAAAGGTTAAGGAAGCTCACCAGAAGTATACCTTCGAGACAGTTGGACGTGAAGCGCAGAAGTGGATGGAAGCCAATCCGGAGAAGGCAAAGAAGTTCCAACAAAACGCTAAGTGATTCTGTACTGCACCTGGGGAGGTATCAGATGATGATCCACTTGTCAACCTTCGAACACGAAATGGAAGCCCAACTTGTTGGGTCGCAGCTCCGTGAAGCTGGGATCGATTACAAGATTGAGGATCACAAACTCGATGGTTTTCGTATCCTCATTTTCGAGGACGACCTCGACGAAGCAAAGGAAATCCTCGAAGCACGTGCGATGTCCGATGATGACTATACGCCCGGCTTAGGTGCTGACGAAGACATCGACCTCGACGAGTTCGAAGCGACGTAACTACTCCTTGTCCGTCAACGAAGAACGCCCGCTCGCAGATGATGCGAAGCGGGCGTTGCTGTTATCCGTGATTAACGGGTGATCGGCGATCAGCCCTTCATTGCCTTGCGGACCTTTTCATCGACGCTGTCGGCGAACTGCTTGAAGTTCTCTTCGAACAGCTCTACGAGGTGCGCTGCTTGTTTGTCGTACGCTGCAGTATCCGCCCACGTGTTGCGTGGGTTGAGTACTTCTTCTGGTACGTCCGGACATGACGTTGGGATCTCGAGATTGAAGAACGCATCCTTCACAAACGCAACGTTGTCGAGCTGCCCGTTGAGTGCAGCACGCAGCATTGCGCGTGTGTGCTTGATCTTCATGCGATGTCCAACACCGTACGGACCGCCGCTCCAGCCTGTGTTCACCAACCACACCTTTGATCCGTGTGCATTGATCTTGTCGCGAAGAAGGTTTGCATACACGCTTGGGTGATGCACCATGAACGGCGCGCCGAAGCATGTTGAGAATGTCGCTGATGGTTCCTTCACGCCGGCTTCTGTTCCAGCAACCTTCGCTGTGTAGCCACTCAAGAAGTGGTACATCGCTTGTTCTGGTGTGAGACGTGAGATAGGGGGCATTACACCGAACGCATCCGCTGTGAGGAACACGATGTTCTTTGGATGTCCACCACGATTGTCTGGTGCGATGTTCGGAATGTTCTCGCGTGTGTACGATGCACGTGTGTTCTCTGTGTGCACTTGCGAATCGAGATCGATCACGCGTGTGTCTTCGTCGATGTCGACGTTTTCGAGGATCGTACCAAACGTGCGTGTGAGGTTGAAGATGATTGGCTCTGCTTCTGCGTTCAGGTTGATCACCTTTGCGTAGCAACCACCTTCGTAGTTGAACACGCCATCGTTGCTCCAGCCGTGCTCATCGTCGCCAATGAGTGCGCGCTCTGGATCTGTCGAGAGTGTTGTCTTGCCTGTACCGGAGAGACCGAAGAAGAGGGCTGTGTCGCCTGCTGGACCGATGTTAGATGAGCAGTGCATCGACATCACGCCGAGCTTCGGCATGAGGTAGTTGAGCACCGTGAAGATCGATTTCTTGTTTTCACCAGCGTACGATGTACCACCGATCAACACGAGCTTTTGCTCGAAGCTGAGGATGATGAACACTTCGCTCAGTGTGCCGTCAATCTCTGGGATCGACTTGAATCCAGGAGCTGTAACAACCGTGAAGCCTGGAAGGAACGTCTCAAGTGCCGACTCTTCGGCCTTGATGAACATGTTCTGCACGAAGAGCGAGTGATATGCTTCTTCTTGCACGAAGCGTACGTTCAGTGCATACGTCGGATCGGCACCGGCAACAAGATCTTGAACATACACATCACGTCCTTGCAGGTATGCAAACACGCGAGTCTTGAGTGCGTTGAACTTGTCTTCAGAGAATGGCTTGTTAACCTTACCCCACCAAACGTCACCCTTCGTTGCCGCTTCTTCAACAACGAACTTGTCATTCGCACGACGTCCCGTGTACGGCACGGAGTTCACGCAGAGCGCACCGTGCTCGGAGAGAATGCCCTCCTCATACGCAAGTGCGTGTTCGTACAGTTCAGGGGCAGTGAGGTTGTAATTGATATCACCGAGATTGTGCAATCCCATTGCAGCCATTTGCGCTGAAACGGTTTCAATCCGAGTGCTCATGATTATTCCTTGAAGATTCGAAATCAACAAATAGTTGTGCAAATATCGTGGTTTTCAACGTCGTGGACGAAATTGCGTGTGAAATGATGATACATGAAGCCGAAGACTATCTCCGCAGTGACGATGTTGTGAACGATGTTCATGGCATAATCGCACGTATTACCACTGGCGACGGACACGTCACACCCGCGCTGGTGTCGGTGCTGCGTGGCTCGGCTGACCCGAACATCTCCACGAACGCCCCCTTACTGCTTGAACTTGCTCAGGGCACGATGCGCGCTGAGCGACTTGGGAAAGGGGCTTCTGGGTGGCTGTTTACGTCGACCATGGCCGAGCAGTGCACGCATCCCACGATCGCTGCGCATCACGCAGCCCCCTTTCAGGGGTGTGCGTCGGTGCTCGAAATCTGTACCGGTGCCGGACGCGACACGGCCGCGTTTGCGGGTGTGGTTGGAAGCGTGACAACGGTGGAGCAGGACCCGCTCGTGGCGGCGGTAACGCAGGGCAATCTTCACCGTTCCGGCTTCGTGAACGTCCACATCCGCGTGGGAGCATGGCCACTGGATGATGTACCTACGAATGCGGACGGTACGTGGGCAGATCCATCGCGTAGACGGCAGGGGGCTCGCACACGCGAAGCGGCGGCGTATGATCCACCCCTTGCCTCGATTCCGCGCGACGGCATTGTTGGGATCAAGGTAGGGCCCGGAGATCGCGTCACAACCGATGCTCCTGGCAACGAATACATCGGCTTCGGACGTGAGTGTCGCGAGCGCATCATCTGGCGCTCACCGCACTGCACGGGCACGCGCGTAACACGGGTCGACGTTGGGTGTGTGTGGGAGCCACGTGGCCACGCAGGGCCAACGGTTTGCGCTCAACCAAGCATCGTTGTCGAACCACACAACGCCATCATTGCCAGCGGATGTGTCGGACAGTTTCTTGCTGAGCATCGCATTGGCGTGATGGATGCGCGCATCGGGTATGGATCATCCAACGATCACGTTGCGGCGTCACCATGGTATCAGCGCTATGCTGTGCGTGCGATCGAGCGTGGCGTATCGGTGCGACGCATGCAGCACGCCATTCGCGACTACGGATGGGGTCCGACCACGATCTTTAAGAAGCGTGGATGGGATCGCAATCCCGAAGAGCTTCGCACACAGCTTCGCTTCACACCGGACGGACCTGTCGGTGTGGTGATCATCATGCGTATTGGCGATGGACATCAGACCATCTATGCTCACGCGCTCGACGCAGAGTAATCGGCGTTACTTCGCGCGCAGCACGTCGCCGATTGTTGACTCGCCTTTTGTTTCCGAGCATCCGCATGATTGTACAAGTTCGTTGCGCAGCGCGCTGCGCTGCTCCGGCGTCATCTCTGCGCAGCGTTGTGCTGCCGATGGCGTACGTGTACGAGTTCGTGACACGCCCGTGGCGCGACCATACTTGACGGCGAACACGAGGACGTAGGCGAATGCCGTAATCCCCGTTCCCTCGAGGAAGGACAGGTGGTGCTGGTGTTCCATCACGTCGGACAGAAGATCGTTCCAGATCAGCATCACCATGAACCCATTACAAACAAGAAGCCCGCCGATGCTGACTGCGTACATCATCGAGCGGGCTGGTTTGGTCGTCAATAACGACATGGGATTCTTTGTTGGGTTAGTCGTTCACGGTATCGTAGAGCTCCTGGAGCTTCTTGCGAAGGTACAGAACTGCGTACCGCTTTCGGGCGAGGAGAGTGTTGATATTTACACCCGTCTCTTCAGACATCTCCCTAAACGAAACACCCTCGAATTCATTTTTCACGAAGACCCACTTTTGTTCGGCTGGTAGCTCTTCGAGTCCTGCAACAACCGATTCCCAGATCGTCTTGCGGACAAGATCCTCTTCGGGGTTGTACGAGAAGTCGCCCAGGAAGCGCTCCACGTGATCCATGCCTTCGTCCTTCTGCTCGGTTGTACCGAGGTCGGCGAAGCTATCAGTGCGCTTCTTGCGATATGAGTCGATGATCCGGTTTCGGACCGATGTGAACACCCATGATGCGAGGTTATCAATCGGCTTGTTTACGTCCTTGGACGCAGCAAGCACGTTTGTAAACACATCTTGGAGAATGTCTTCGGCTTCTTCCTGGTTGCGTACCCGCTGGCGGATGAAGCCCAGATACTTCTTCCGATCTGTTCGGAAGAGCTGTTCGATCTGCAGTGCGAGATCCATGGCATTACTACCCTCAGTGGTGATTGATCCACGTTCAGTCCAACGGGGACGTGGCGTTGCGATACCCGTCTTACGACGGAATTCTGTTGCCTTCATGGCGACTCCTGCTACGGATGTGGTGTGACCCTGACGAGATGTCAGAGGAACTGAAAAAAAGTCGTAGCAGTTATGCCATTATGTCCTGAGTTGGTGACCTGTCTGGTCAAGAAAGAGGTAGTGGTATTTCTATGCCAAATTTCCTTGTGTTGTGGATCGCTCGATCGTACCCGGCATCAGCGTGACGCAAAATGCCCATTAACGGGTCATAAGTCAATACCCGTGCCAACTTTTGTTCTGCTTCAGGAGTTCCATCGGCCACCACCACCATACCTGCGTGGAGGGAGAGGCCCATGCCAACGCCACCGCCATGGTGCAGCGACACCCATGTGGCGCCGCCTACGGCATTGAGGGCGAAGTTCAGGTACACCCAGTCGGCAACCGCATCCGAACTATCCTTCATCGCCTCTGTTTCGCGGTGTGGGGAAGCCACGCTACCACAATCGAGGTGATCGCGACCGATCACGATTGGGGCTTTGACCTTGCCTTCGCGAACCAGATCGTTGAAGAGTTTTCCGGCCTTTGCGCGTTCGCCGTAGCCGAGCCAGCAGATGCGGGCAGGCAGACCTTGGAAGCCAATATGTTCTTGTGCTTCCTTGATCCACATGTGCAGGTGCTGGTTGTCGGGGAAGAGATCCATCAGCGCCTGATCTGTTACACGAATATCTTCAGGATCGCCAGAAAGTGCTACCCACCGGAACGGCCCCTTGCCATCGCAGAAGAGCTCGCGTACGAACGCCGGCACGAAGCCAGGGAAGTCGAACGCATTCGTAACGCCGTCGAAATCGCGTGCAATACCGCGGATGTTATTGCCGTAATCGAACACCACGGCACCGCGTTCTTGGAAGCCAAGCATTGCGCGCACGTGTGCGCCGATGCTGGCATAGGATTGCTTCTGGTACGAGTCGGGATCGCTCACGCGAAGAGCGTCTGCTGCCTCTTTCGACATGCCGGCAGGATAGTATCCGTGCAGCGGATCGTGGGCAGATGTTTGGTCGGTTACGACATCAGGAATAATGCCGCGCTCGAGCATCAGCGGAAGGATCTCTGCAGCGTTGCCGACGAGTCCGATCGAGATTGGTTCACGACGTTGTTGATGATCGCGGATCACTTCGAGTGCTGCGTCGAGGTCGTGCATCTTCCGCTCGCAGTACCCATCTCGAATACGCTTGTCGATGCGTTCTTCATCGATCTCAATACACAGTGCTGCTGCGCCCGCAATTGTTGCGGCAAGGGGCTGAGCACCACCCATCCCGCCCAGACCGGCGGTGAGCAGGAAGCGTCCGTGCAGCGAGCCACCGAAGTGCTGACGTCCGCACTCGGCAAACGTTTCGTACGTGCCTTGCACGATACCTTGCGTACCGATGTAGATCCACGATCCTGCCGTCATCTGACCATACATCATCAGACCCAGCGCGTCGAGACGACGGAACTCATCCCACGTTGCCCACTTCGGTACGAGGTTCGAATTCGCAATGATCACGCGTGGCGCGCCTGTATGCGTCTTCACAACGCCCACCGGCTTACCACTCTGCACCAACAGCGTTTCATCCACATCCATCGTGCGCAGACAGCTCAGGATCGCATCGAAGGATTCCCAATTGCGCGCTGCCTTACCGAAGCCGCCGTACACAATCAGATCTTCCGGCTTCTCGGCATTTGCAGGGTCGAGGTTGTTTTGAATCATGCGATACGCTGCCTCGAGCTCCCAGTTCTTACAGTTGAGCGTTGAGCCGTGAGGTGCGTGGATGATGCGTGACATAGTGTAGTGGGTTCGAATGAGTAGACAATTCAGCGTCAGCAAAATTACTCGATCGCCGAACGATTCAGCGAGCGATAACGTTACCGTTGCGCATTTGGTTCACAGCATGGAGCGCATAGACATGGCAAATCGCATCATCATTTACGGTGGGACAGGGGGCGTTGGCGGGGCTCTGGCACGCCGTTGCACGCAAGCGGGCGCATCGGTGCACCTTGTAGCGCGACGCGAGGACCGTCTTACTCAGCTTGCTGGTGAACTGCAATGCACCTACACCTGTGGCGATGTGCGCGACGACGCACTCTTCGAGCGCGTCATGCAGGATGCAGGAGCCCCATGTGCAGGCATTGCCTTCGCTGTGGGATCGATCCGTATTCGTCCGTTGCAGCGCATCACGGCTGCTGACATGATCGACGACTTTACACTTAACGCCGTTGCTGCTGCACGTGCCGTGCAAGCTGCACTACCTGCGCTCAAAGCGCATGGTAACGCATCGGTTGTGCTCTTCTCAAGCATCGCTGCGCGACGTGGCTTTGCATCGCATGCATCAATCGCCATGGCAAAAGCTGCTGTTGAGGGTCTTACCGTAGCCCTTGCAGCCGAGCTTGCACCCGCCGTGCGTGTAAATGCCATCGCGCCATCGCTTCTCGACACCGAACTCGGTGCAACAGTGGCAGCGTCCGACACTGCACGAACAGCAATCGCCAACATGCACCCACTCTCACGCCTTGGCACCGCTGATGATGTTGCGAGTCTCGCAGCACACCTCCTATCAGCAGACGGCTCCTGGATGACCGGTCAGATCATCGGCGTTGATGGTGGCCGTTCTGTGGTGGTGAAGTAGGGGGCAGAGTGGGGACTACCCACCCATCTGGCGGGCGATTTCAGCGAGTGTTTGCTCGCTGAGTTTTTTCTGTTCAAAGACGGTGCGGAGCATCTCCCACGAATAGATGCCGCTGTCGTGTGCGTCCTTCCACGCTGCTTGCACGCCGTAGTTGCCAACTGGTGTGAGTGATGCGAGCTCGTTCATGCCGGGCTGGAAGGTCTTCATGCCGGGGAACACTGTTTGCCCCATGATCTCTTCACCTGTGCAATACGCGCATGGACATGCCTCGCGGAGGTCAGACAGCAGGATGGATGATGCGAACCCGTCGCTCCATTGTGATGCGAGGACGACGTCGTTGACGCGCTTGAGGGAAATCGGATGATGCATGTCGCAAAATTCGCGATTTTCTACCCACGTTGAATTGGGGAGGATCCATGCGAAGTGTATTGCTGTGTGGTGTAGCAGTACTGATGTGCGCAACAGCCGTTGCGCAACAGCCGATTCCAAATGGAGGATTCGAGGATTGGACCCTCGTGAAGGGGTCTGCGGTGTTCAAGGATTACGAGGAACCATCAATGGGATGGGCCTCGGGCAATGGCGTGATTCACGTTGCTGCAGGCGCTGATCCGGTGTGCGAGAAGTCGACAGATGCACATCAAGGGGCGTTCAGCGCAAAGCTGACCACGCGCAGCATCTTCGGTCAGATCGCGTCAGGCTCGGTGTTCCTTGGTCGCTTCGCACTAAATCTCGCAAACCCTGTGGCAAGTGCGCAGCGCGGTATCCCGTTTACGGGCGCTCTGCCACGATCGTTCCGTGGATGGATGAAGTACGAGCCTGGTGCGTCCGACTCGGGATCGATCTATGCGCAGCTTACACGCTGGGATGGTTCGTCGCGACAACTCGTTGCATCAGCATCGATGATCATCAAACAACGCGTGAGCACATGGACGCAATTCGAACTGATGTTTGATGGTGCATCGGCTGCACAAGCCGACACGATGATTGTGGTCGCAGCGTCGAGCGCCGCCGGTGAGTTCTTCCGCGGAAGCGTTGGCTCGACAATGTGGATTGACGATGTCGTGTTCGACTATCAACCAAGCTCTGTGAACGATGATGCTACACTGCGAACAATCGTTGCTACGGCAGACCACCTCGTTGTGTCCGACGCAGTAACACGCCTTCGTGCAACATCGCTCGATGGACGCAGCAATGTGACGCTTGTGCCGCATGCAGGGGGCGTTGTACACCTGCACGGAATGCACAGCGGACTCTGGATTGTGCAGGGGTTTGATGACCGCGATCGCCAATGCTGGCATGCATCTGTCCTTATTGCGAGGTAACGCGATGCAACGTTGCATAACCGTAGCAGCTGCTCTGCTGCTTGCGATCACCTGTATGGCGCAGCCGCAACTTGCGGTGCGTATTGGTGTGGCCGTGGGTTCGCCGATTCCACTCAGCGATATCCCAGCGGGCTCAACTGGTGAAGCTGTGCCTGGACTTCTCGGCGGATTGTCGATCGACGTGCCCGTTAACGATGCTTTCAGCATCGTCGTCGAACCACAGTTTGTGAAGTATGCTTCGCGCTTCGCCACAGTGCTCGATCAACAGCCGTACATCGACCGCGTGCCGATTGCACTTCCTGATGGCACAACCACTACCCTCGACGTGAGCACCACGTTTACGGGCGTTGCAGTGGGTGCGTTCAACAACAACTACCTCCAACTCCCTGTATTGGCTCGCTACGCACTCGGGAGTTCGTGGTCAGTTCTGGCAGGGGGCTATCTCGGCTGGATGATGAGCACGGGAAGTTCGGCCACGGGAACAGGTACTGTCGGAATCCGACCAGAAGTGGTCCAGCGCAACCTCGAATTCGGTGATCGCATGAACGGCTTGGACCTTGGCACCCAGCTAGGTGCGCAATGGAAGGTGTTCACCGACGTATCGGCTGATTTCCGGGTCAGTTACGGGCTCACCAGCGTCTTTGCGCAGGACTTCATCACCGTGCAACAACAGGTGCACAATGTCTTTGCGCATTTCAGTGTGTCAATGGTCTTACTCTGAAGCCATGATACCGTCCTCTGGTGTCGTAGATTTGCCATTCTGATTTTCACTGGCAATGCATAGGCACCCGATATGGAGTCCCGCTACAAAAGCTTCGTTTCTGTTGAACACCTCGCCGATCACATCGGAGAAGAGGTAACACTCAATGGTTGGGTGTACGACAAAACGGAAAAAGGCAAACTCGTCTTCATCAAGCTCCGCGATGGTAGCGGTACGGTGCAATGCGTCCTGTTCAAGCCAAATGTTGCTGAGGATATCGCAACGGCTGCGCAAGGACTTACGCAGGAATCATCTGTGTCGATCACAGGCACAGTGCGCAAGGAAGAGCGCTCGCCAACAGGCGTCGAGCTCGACGTAACGAACATCCGTGTGTGGCAAACCGCGAAGGACTATCCGATTTCTCCAAAGGAACACGGTGTAGAATTCCTGATGGCGCATCGCCACTTGTGGCTGCGCTCCGCACGTCAGCATGCGATCATGCGCGTGCGCGCAACGGTGATCAAGGCGATCCGCGATTTCTTCGATGGCAATGGGTTCCGCTTGATGGATTCGCCGATCTTCACGCCAAACGCGTGTGAAGGTACGTCGACGTTGTTCGAGACAGAGTACTTCGATCTTGGCAAGGCGTATCTGACGCAGTCCGGACAGCTCTATGCCGAAGCAAGTGCCATGGCACTTGGCAAGGTGTACACGTTTGGTCCAACCTTCCGCGCGGAAAAGTCGAAGACACGTCGCCACCTCACAGAGTTCTGGATGGTGGAGCCAGAGATGGCCTACTTCGATCTCAACGACGACATGGATCTTGCAGAAGATCTCGTAGAGTACATCGTGCAAACAGTCCTCAAGACGTGTCCGCGCGAACTCGCAACACTCGGACGTGATGTGTCGAAACTCGAAGCGGTGCGTCGCCCCTTCTATCGCATGTCGTACACCGAAGCTGTTGAGTGGCTCAACAAGAACGATGTGAAGTTGAATCGCAAGCAACCTGATGGATCAGAAATTCAAGTTGACTTCCCATGGGGCGAAGACTTTGGTGCGCCACAGGAAGAAGCCATCATGCAGCAGTTCGATCGTCCGTGCATCATTCACCGCTACCCAACAGAGGTGAAGGCGTTCTACATGAAGCGCGACCCGGCAAACGAAAAGGTTGTGCTTGCGATGGACATGCTCGCTCCGGAAGGGGCTGGCGAAATCATCGGTGGTTCGCAGCGTGAAGACGATCATGATCTTCTTCTCGAGCGCATCCTGCACGAGAACCTTCCTCAAGAAGCATTCCAATGGTATCTCGATCTCCGGAAGTTTGGCTCGGTCCCGCACTCAGGGTTCGGCCTTGGTGTTGAACGCACCGTAAAGTGGATTACTGGCGCAGAGCATATTCGCGAAGTGATCCCGTTCCCTCGAATGATTTACCGTATTCATCCATAAGCTGTTCGCCCCGTGCGAGCAACGAACTACCAGAGTTTACATGCAAACCGAGACAGGTGCCGAGAACGTTGTATGGGATCTTTCCGATCTCTACGCGAGCGTTGGTGATGATGGTCTAGGCAAAGATCTTTCGACAATTGAAGAGCGCTCGAAGGCGTTTAGCGATCGCTGGTATGGGAAGATCGGTACACTCTCCATCGCTGACTTCATGACGATGGTTGAAGAGTACGAGCAGTTGTCGGAGTCCTACATCCGCATGGGTTCCTTTGTGAACCTGATGTACTCAACCGACTCAAACAATGCCGAATATGGTCGCATGCTTCAGCGTGTCCGTGAGGTATCGGCGCGTGCATCAAGTCACACGGTGTTCTTCTCAGTGCAGATCACGCAACTGTCGGATGAGCGACTGACGCAGCTGCTGGATGCTCCTGAGATGACCTCTCGCCGCCACTGGTTGGAAGGCATCATTGAAGAGAAGGCACACATGCTTACCGAAGACGGCGAGCGCGTGATGTCGGCGAAGTCTAACACATCCCGTAGCTCGTGGGTACGTCTGCACGATGTGCTGATGAATGGTGCGTCGTTCTCGGTGCGCGGCGAAGAGATGCCGCTGGCTTCGGTATCACGGTTGATGTTCGATGCCGACCGTGATCTCCGCAAGGACGCTGCGGATGCGCTTTCTGCAGGTCTTGTTAAGGATGCAGAACAACATGCATACGTGTTCAATACGATCATCGCTGATTGCGAAGCAACCGACCAACTGCGCAAGTATCCAACGTGGATCTCGAGTCGCAATAAGAGCAACGAAGTTTCTGATGCAGCCGTAGAGACGTTGATTCAGAGTGTTGTGAAGCGCTACGATCTCGTGCATCGTGCATACGGACTCAAGAAGAAGCTGCTCGGACTCGACACGTTCTATGATTACGATCGTAATGCTGCCGTTGGCTCGGAGTCGCGTCACTGGTCGTGGCAGGAAGCCAAGGATATCGTGATCCAAACGTACACCGACTTCGATCCTAAGGCGGGTGAGATTGCAGCGATGTTCTTCGATCGCAACTGGATCCATGCGCCAGTCAAGAAGGGCAAGCGCTCGGGAGCCTATGCAGCACCAACGTGTGCATCTGCTCACCCGTACATCTTCACGAACTTCACGGGCACATCACGCGACGTCGAGACGCTTGCACACGAAATGGGTCACGGCATCCATCAGTACCTCTCGCGCTCTGCTGGCTCACTGCTGATGTACACGCCGCTTACAGTTGCTGAAACAGCAAGTGTGTTCGGTGAGATGCTCACCTTCAAGAAGCTGATGGAGTCGACAACGACGCAGGAAGAAAAGCTTGCGCTCATGATGTCGAAGATCGACGGTATGGTGAACACCATCTTCCGTCAGATCGCCCTCAATCGTTTCGAACATGCGATGCACGTCACACGTCGTGCAGAGGGTGAACTGAGCGTAGCGCAGATCAACGACATTTGGCTTCGTACGCAGAGCGAGCAGTTCGGTGATGCAGTCGTGCTGCGTCCGGGCTACGAGACATGGTGGTCGTATATCTCGCACTTCATCTCAACACCGGGCTACGTGTATGCGTACTCGTTTGGTGAGCTGCTTGTGCTGGCACTGTACGAGCTCTATCAAAAGGATCCAGCAGGGTTTGTACCGGAGTACATGAACCTCCTCGCTGCAGGCGGATCGAAGCGACCAGAAGATTTGTTGACACCACTTGGCGTCGATATCACAGACCCAACGTTCTGGGACCAAGGTCTGGCAGTTGTTGAGCGCTTTATTGGCGAGGCTGAGAAGCTGGCTGGACACTAACCTTGGCCGCGAGCGTTAGCACGCAGTCGACATACGCATTGCTGTTGTTGTAGTGATGCACCGCGGCTCGCTGTTGCGACTCAGCTGATCCCCAGCCATTCTTCCGCAAATAGCTAGCGACACTTACCACGGCATCATCGAGATCATTGAGATCGATGGTGCCGTCGTTGTCTCCGTCTGCTGCCCACGAGAGATACGACGACGGAATAAACTGCGGCATACCGAATGCACCGGCCCACGAGCCATGCAGTGTATGGACGTTCATTGTGCGTCTGCGGTGAATTTCTTGGAGAGCCTTGAGTTGTTCGGCCGACCATTTCACCTTGCGGTTGGCACGCTTCTGAATTGCAGCCCGTACGCTGTCGATCTTTGTTGAATCGATCTTCTGCGCCGTCATCACAGCGACAGTGTTTTTCTCAACAAACTCAGCATCGCTTGCAAGAAGCGTACTCAGATACACACTCGCAACGTGATTCTTGCCGAGGACAACGCCGTGCTTGGATTCTACCCAGAGGAGTGACGCGATGACTTCCTTCGGCACGCCATAGATCGAATCCGCGCGATGTAGTAACGAGTCGTGTCTGACGAGAAATGCACGCACCTTTTCGACGGACTGAGGCGTGAGGTTAAAGCTATAATCGGGCTTGGACGCGTAGTTTGTGACGTTCACGCGGACGTACTTTTCGTCGAATGCCGTTCCAGATGCAAGCACAACGCTGGCAAGAAACGCAGAGTCTACGCCGAGAGAACGCGCACGCTGTATCGCGCGCGAGAGATGTGTCTGCCCAACAGTGGGAGCGGGCAGGAGATCGTCTCCACCGCTATGCTGTGCTTGGCATGCAATGGACGTCAGCGCAACAGCAAGAAGAACGTAACTACAAACAACGAGTCGATGCATACAACGAAACTACTGCGAACGCACAACATGCTCATCATGGTGATGGCAATCATCCTTGCTGTGAGCACTCTACCGCAGCACATGCATGCGCAGCCACGTCTGGTGATGGACAACGAGGTATCGTGGGGTACGGTGATTCCGCCAACGCCGAAGAAGGAGGATCAGCAGGTGCATCGTGCTGTGACGATCACCAACGCCGGTGATAGCACACTCGAGATCGGCGAAGTACGCGTGCAGTGCGGATGTACATCAGCGCCGCTCGACAAGAAGACGCTTGCTCCGGGCGAGCAGACAACGATGCGCATCACGCTTTCATTGCCTACTGGTAGTGGGAAACTCTCAAAGTATGTTACCGTGTTCTCGAACGATCCGTCGGGTGCACATGTGCTGCGACTCTCGGTAAACGTACTTCGTCCGATTCAGCTCGCGAGTGGATTTCTTGCCTTCAATCGAGGCGAGGTTGGTGTACCGTCGCTTGCAGAAGTTGAACTCACGGTGAATGCCGACACAGTTGTATCGATTACTGCTGTAACGCCAACACCCGGTGTACGCGTAGTTACGCCCATGCCGATGACGGTCGCGCGTGGAGAGCGAGCGAAGATCA
>CAMCXP010000020.1 GCA_945883395.1 Melioribacter roseus P3M-2 | reverse complement strand
GACACACCTCTTCCCATTCCGAACAGAGTCGTTAAGCCCCGTTGCGCCGATGGTACTGCATCTGAACTGGTGTGGCAGAGTAGGTAGTCGCCAGGTCTTTTTATCAAAGCCCTTGTCCTCACGGATAAGGGCTTTGCTGTTTTATGGATGATGACATCTACGGTAACTTGCTCGTTATGAAGTACATTCTGATGCCCATATGGGCACTGCTCGTGGTTACCACTACTGGTGCTGCACAATCCAATCCGTTCAGGCAGCCCACTGCGTCTGAACTTTCTACGGCAGTGCGCGTCATCCGCGCCGATTCACGCTGTCCTGCATCGCCACGATTTGTTGCAATGTCCCTGGCCGAACCATCGAAGTCGCTGTGGCTGGACTCAGCGAAACGGACATCTGTTCCACGCGAAGTTCGATCTACGATAATCGATCCTCCTGCATCAAAGGTGTATGAGTTCACGGTGGATGTCGTGAACAAGATCGTTACCGAGGTGCGCGCAGTACCTCCCGTTCAATGGATGCTGACGGAGACCGACTGCGCACGGGCGGATTCAATCCTGCGTGCATCTCCTCGATTCGTGGATGCTCTGTTGCGTCGCGGCGTGAGCATAGACTCCGTTGCGATCGAGACGTGGGCCAGTGGTGTGCCCGATGCATCCGTTCGTCTCGTGCGATGCCTGCTGTACCACGTCGATGCACGCGGACTGAATCGCTACGATCGTCCGATTGAAGGTGTGTCTGCAATGATCGACTTTTCGTCTGGTGTGATCATTCAATGGATGGAATCGCCGATTCGCCAGACGCCCCCTGCATCATCTCTGCATGATCTCTCTGCTGCTATCAACGAAGGTGCGTTCTCGTCGGCAACACGACAACCAACGCTTGTTGATGGTGAGGTACGATGGAATGCGTGGCGTTTTACGCCAATGCTCGCTGCGCGAGAGGGGTTGGTGATCTACAATACGCGTTGGGTTGATGGCACTGCGCAACGACCGATCGCACATCGTATGGCGCTGAGTGAGATGCTGGTGCCATATGGCGATACGTCGTCTACCTGGACGTGGCGTAATGCATTTGATGTGGGTGAATATGGCTTCGGCATGATGTCATCATCGCTCCGCAAGGGTGTTGATGTTCCGCAGTCGGCAGCACTACTACCTGCATCGTTTGTGTCGGAGAAGGGTGTTGTGCGAACGGTGCCCAATGCACTTGCAATCTTCGAGCGTGATGGTGGTGTCGCTTGGCGACATACAACTACGGCAACACGCATTGCATCGCAGCGCCGACGCGAGCTTGTTGTGCAGCACGTTGCGACAATTGCGAATTACGATTACTTGGTGTCGTATATCTTCTCGAACGATGGGACGATTACTGTTGACATCGGTCTTACTGGTGTGATGTTGGTGAAGACTGCAGCTGATACAGCGTTCGATGCGCGCGAGTTCGGCGAACAGATGCTTGCACATCGCATCACACGTAGTCTGCTCGCACCAACACATCAGCACTATTTCAATCTGCGACTCGATCTCGACATTGATGGTGTCGATAACGTGGTGACCGAAGTGGATGTGCGTTCGCCCCTTGACCAATCAGAGAATCGGTTTGGCAATGCGATGATGATGGATCAATGGGATATCCGCTCCGAACGAGAGGGTCTGCGAACTGCCGACCCACGTGTGTCGCGCACGTGGCGTGTTTCGTCGACACGTCCGAATCATGTTGGTGCTGCAACGGCGTTCACGGTGATACCGGAGTCTACAGTCTATCCGCTTCTCGCACCATCGCATCCGCTTCGTCGTAGAGCACGATTCATCGAGTATCAGTGCGCGATCACGAAGTACAATGCTGATGAGATGTATGCTGCAGGTGCGTATCCCAATCAATCAGCCGGCGATGAGGGTCTGCCGAAGTTCGTCGCAAACGACGACCGTCTTGTTCGACGAGATGTTGTGCTTTGGTGCACGATTGGTACAACGCATGTTGGACGCTCAGAGGATTGGCCGGTGATGCCGGTAAGTCATGCACGACTTCGCTTGCTGCCAACAGGATTCCATTCGCAGAATCCATTGATCGTGCCCCAGCAGCCTGCGCCAACGAAGACGAAGAACAAGAATTAGTAGTCGCTATGCGATGCTACGACGCTGCGTTGCAATCGTGCACGCAAGTGTAATGGCCTCGTAGGTGCTTCGTGCATCGATGTGCAACCCACCTGCAGCGAGCTGATAGGCTGTACCGTGATCAGGCGATGTGCGCACGATGTCGATGCCCGCAGTGGTATTCACACCACCGCCCTGTGCGAGCACTTTGAGTGGGATCAATCCCTGATCGTGATACATGGCTAGGATGCCATCGTACTGCCTGTATGCACCAAAGGCAAAAAATCCATCGGCCGGAAATGGTCCGTCTACCTGCATGCCTGCTTCGCGCGCATGAGCAATCGCTGGCAGTGTGAGCTCGGTATCGGCTGTGCCGATTGTGCCGTGATCCCCAGCGTGCGGATCGACTGCGAGTACAGCAATCGATGGTGAGGTGATACCGTAATCACGTCGGCAATGATCGTGCAGCTGCTGAATGCGTTCACCAATGCGGTCGACAGAGAGTGCGGAAACTACATCGCGCAATGGTACATGCACGGTTGTGAGAGCAACGCGCACGCTACCTGACGACAGCACCATGAGAGGTTCGCTAACTCCACCAGCGGCAACCATTTCGGTCTGACCCGGATAGGGCCACCCAACACTCGCAAGTGCGTGCTTGTTGATGGGCAGCGTCACCATCGCATCGGCGCGTCCATCACGACACATCATGCGAGCAAGCTCGAGTGATGCGATTGCACAGCGTGATGCATCATCGCCGGCAACACCGGGTGTTACGACCGTTGTTGCGTTGAGTGGTGCGAGTGTGATCGCAGTATCATGAACCTGCCATACATCGTCGGTAATCGTGCCCGGCAGTTGGTATGCATGTGCTGCTTGACGTAACGTTGATGCATCAATCGCAAGGATACACGATGCGTCACGTGGTATCATACTGATGGCTCCGGCTAGACAGCGGAGTCCGATCCCATTCACATCGCCACATGAAATCACAATACGCATAGCTTACGTGCGTGCCGAGCGACGTCGACGTGTCTTGTAGAAGTTCAGCATCAAACCGACCACTGCAACGTTGGCAATCAACGATGTACCACCGGCACTGAGGAATGGCAATGGAATCCCCATAACGGGGAACAAGCCGATGGCCATGCCGATGTTGACTAGCGTGTGATAGGTGAGGAGCGACACAAAGCCGATCGCGAGTACACTCGCAAACGGAGATCGTGCCAACGAGGCGATGTTGAGAGCTCGGAACGTAACACTCACCAGGAGTGCAATCACGATCACGCCGCCAATGAATCCAAACTCCTCGGTTGGAACGCAGAAGATAAAGTCAGTCCACTGCTCAGGGATATAGCGCAGCTGCGTCTGTGTACCCTTGAGGAATCCCTTGCCCGAGAAACCGCCTGAGCCAACAGCGAGGATCGACTGAATCACGTGATAGCCGCTGCCACGCGGATTGCGCTCCGGTTCGAACAACGTAATCAAGCGCCCCTGTTGATATGGCTCAAGCTGCGAGAAGAAGGGCTTTACGGCAAGGCCTGCACCCACCAGGAGGAGGCACGCCGTAATCGTCACCACAAGGTTGCGCTTAAAGAGAAACGAGCCGATGCACACCAAGGCACTTACGATTGCGAACCAGATCATCGAATCAAACAGTACGCCATACAACGCGGCAATTGCAACAAACGGCGCTACAGCCGCGAGGTACAACACAAACAGATCGCCACCGATCCACAGGTAGACACCGAGAAGCATTGCGAGAAACACCGTTGCCGATCCAGTATCGGGCTGCATCATAATGAGCGCAACCGGTAACAGGAAGAGTCCAGCAACTGCGCCGAAGTCTCTGATCGACTGAATCGAAAACCCCTTTCGTCCTGCAAGCCGTGCAACTGCGAGTAGTGTGGTGATCTTCGCGAACTCTGAGGGCTGGAAGGAAAACGAGCCAATTTGGATCCAACATCGCTGTCCATTCACTTCGTGTCCAAGAGGCGTGAGCACCGCTGCTAGGAGCAGCACACCGACGCCGTACATCGGATAGGCGAGATTGCGGATGATGCGCTCCGGGAGGAAAAACAACACGAGAGCGGCGACGATGCCAACGCCTGCATACATCAGCTGACGCTTGAAGATGGCATCCGATCCCATGCCGAACGCAGCGCTGTAAATGGAGATGAGCCCCATCGCCATCGCAGCGGCGACGGAGAGCAGCAAGCCCCAGTCGAGCATGTCGTTGACACGACGTTGCATCGCTACGTCGCTCTCATCAAGAAACAGCGGATTTATTGCCACGTTTGTCCAGTGATACGTTCGTATGCCTCGATGTACTTCGCGCGTGTTCCGTCAACAACGGTCTGCGGAAGGTGAGGCGGTGGATAGGATTTGTTCCAATCCGTGGTCTCGAGCCAGTCGCGCAACATCTGCTTGTCGAAGTTGTACTGCGACGCACCAGGTACATACTCGGATGCAAGCCAGTAGCGCGATGAGTCCGGAGTGAGTGCTTCGTCGATAAGGATGATCTCGCCGTCGATCACGCCAAACTCGAACTTCGTATCGGCGAGGATAAGCCCCTTTGATGCAACATCACGCAACGCAGCATTGTAGAGTGCGATGCTATAGTCGTGCACCTGCGCTGCGACATCCTCGCCAAGAATTGTTGCTGCGTGCGCAAATGAAATGTTCTCGTCGTGTCCTTCTTCGGCCTTTGTTGCAGGCGTGAAGATAGGCTCGGCGAGTTGCGAGGATTCGACGTAGCCTGCAGAAAGATCCACGCCGCACACGGTGTGCGATGCTTGGTATTCCTTCCAGCCAGAGCCTGCGAGATAGCCCCGCACAACGCATTCAACAGGGAGAGGGTGTGTTTTGCGGACAACAACCGAGCGACCTTGAAGTTGCGCGCGTTCGTCGTCGGTGAGACCCTCCACTGCGTGCATATCGTACGTGATCACGTGATTCGGTACAACGTGTGCAAGCGTCTCAAACCAATACGCAGAAATCTGTGTGAGCAGAGCGCCTTTGTCAGGAATAGTTTCTTCCATCACCACATCAAATGCGGAGATGCGATCTGTCGCCACCATTAGGAGGCGATCACCGAGGTCGTAGACGTCGCGGACCTTGCCGCGGCGAAAGAGCGGGAAGCTCGAGAGATTCGTTGTGTGCAGCATGTTGCCCCCTAACCCCGCAGTGCGCTCTTGATAAGCGTTGTGCCTAGCACGATGAGCGCGATGGAAGCAATCATCATGAATGTTGTGTTGCGCGAACCAATCGCATCACCACGGCGCATGAAGCGCGGAGCCATATGGACGATGCCAACGGCAACGATCATCAATGCGGCATGCTCGAGACGATACCGGAGTCCGTCGCCGAAGTCCGACCAGCGCATCACGAGATGGAGCAGACCCAGTACGAGCTGGAGTGTAACTCCAACAAGGTAGGCACGTACGCTCCACACCGACAGTTTGCCCAGTGCTAGTTTGCGAATGGTATCGATCAGTGGGAACACCACAGCAAGCGCTGCGAGGAGATAGATCAGGTGTTCCATCGAGCGATGGAGAGTGATAATAAGTTCCATGACTGCAAACTACGGGATTGTCGAATACGTCATGTGCGGCCAATGAGACGAGTCATCACCCTCTTCCTTCTTCTTGCTACCCTCTCGCTGGCGTCCGCCCAGGAACCGTCCACCGGGGATGCGACGTACCTCTACTATCGTCCCGAACAGACCTACGGTAGCATGTCGATGGTGAGCCCGTGGGGCCTTATCCTGAACGGCGGCTTTGATATTCTCCAGATCGACGGGAAGGACCGTCGGCTGTTGTCGATTCCGTATGGTGCCGGACTTCGAGGTTTCTACGATAACACGTTTCGGCATCCGGGCGCTACCATCAGTCAGATCGGATGGGGTAACTGGCTCTCCACCGAAGTTCTCCCGTTGAATTGGACGCAGGAAGGGGCGCGGTGGATCCCCAATTATCAGCTACACTTGATCGGCTCCGGTGTATCCTATCGCATGATGGCGGAATGGTATCATCATCATGGCATCGCATCGCCTGAACTCTGGTCCATCGCTACCGTCACAGCAATGCATGTGCTTAATGAGGTTGTCGAAAACGGAGGCTACGTTGGGTACAACACCGACCCCATCGCCGATTTCTTGATCTTCAATACGCTGGGCATCGCCTTGTTCATGAACGACGACATCGCGCGCTTCTTTAGTGAGAAGATGCACATGACCGAGTGGTCGTCGCTCCCCATGATCACATTCCCGAGCGGACAGCTCGGGAACAACGGACTCAACTACTCGTTTAAGGTGGAGCTCCCGAGATCTGCGCGACTTCGGTTATGGGGCCTTATGGGTATGGCATCGCTACTCGGCGCGTCCTACGTCTACGATCCACACCACGAGTACAGTGTTTCGATCGGTGCAGGCGTTCGTGGGAAGGACCTCATTACCGTTGATGACCGTGCACGCGTTCTTACGCTGGCCATTGTTCCTACCGCCGGCATCTACTGGGATCGCAACAACTCCCTCCTTGCCTCCCTCACCGTGAGCGGACAAGTCGATCAGACCGCAATCCTCAATGTGTACCCCGGCGTCATCAACATCTCCGACGACATCTCACCCGCCATCTGGGCGGCATGGGGCAGCAACGGCACCATCGGGTTCGGCATCGGCGTGCGCGGCGCAATTGGGGTAGGGTATAGAAACAGGTAACCCCTAGACCAACTCTCCGAGCTCGTTTCCTAATGATCGGAGCCACGTATCAACCGGAACAATCCGGATGGAATCTCTGACGAGTTCTTCATCACCACGATAGAGAAGCGTACACGTGCACTCTGGGTAGTCCTTAGCAAAGGCCCTCAGTCCGTTGAGATCTTCAGGTCGAATTCGTTTGGAGTTCTTCACTTCGATAGCCTTGAAGGTGGATGGACCGTACACAATGAAGTCAACTTCGAGTTGGGCACGCGTACGCCAGTAGTACACTTTCCGTCCGTCACCAGCATACTCACACCATGCACGCAGATGTTGTGCAACAAGTCCTTCCAATGCCGCTCCCTCTGCAACAACATGATGTGTAAGTGGACCTGAAGAAAGGTTTGCTCGGAACACTGACACGTCAAAGAAGTAGAACTTTGGATGAACACTCAGAAGTCGCTTTGCTTGAGTCGCGAAAACTTGCACACGATATGCAAGCATGAGGTCTTCAAGTATCTCGATATACCCTTCGACTGTTTTGCGCTTAACCTGACAGTCCCTTGCGATGTTCGAGATGTTGAGAACATTGCCATGCGAAAACGCGATTGATTCGAGGAATCTCGCAAAGGCCTCAGCGTTACGGGTTAGACCCTCAGCCACGACTTCTTCGCGGATGTACAAGGCGTTGTACGCCTTCATTGCTTCTGCGCGGTCTGGGGATTCCACCACTACCGGCACCATCCCTGTTGACAGTTGTTCGTCGAGGTTAAATGCATCTCCAAGCTCGATTGCTAGGTATGGAAACATCGATCGTTGCACGGCACGACCACCCAGCAGGTTTACGGCACCTCGTCGAAGCTTGCGGGCACTTGACCCGGTAAGAACGAACGCGTTCGTAGCACCGTTGTTGATCAGGTGGTGCACCACCTCTAATAATGATGGCAGCTTCTGTATCTCATCGATAACGACCGGAACGGTTGGCCCAATCGCTTGTACTCGCTCGATCAGCCGCTCCGGCGCAGCAGCGAACGCCCTGTATGTCTCGGGATCGAGTAGGTCGATGCGAACGGCATCCGGAAACACCTGCTTTGTCCAAATCGTCTTACCCGTCCCTCGGGGTCCGAGCAGAAAAAAGCTGCCTTTGGGAGGCCTTTGAATGCGTTTTCTGTGTGCCATGGTTGCAATATGGCACCGCTAATGCCATAATGCAATGAAAAATGGCATCGGTGGCGCCATATTGCAACAGACGGGAGGGGAGGGGGGGACTTACACCAACTCCCCGAACAGCGTGCCACTGCTGGCATGGTCGATCTTGATATTTATGGTGTCGCCAACGATGTAGCCATGGGTGCCGTCGTGTGTGAAGACGACGGTCTTGTTGGTGTCGGTGCGACCTTTCCATTGGGCTACGTTGCGCTTGCTTGGACCTTCCACGAGCACGGGGTGAACGGTGCCCGGCTCAGTCTGATTGAGCTCACCTGAAATGCTTCGTTGAAGTTCGATGATCTCACTCAAGCGACGACTCTTTACTTCATCCGGTACGTCGTCGCCCATCTTCCAAGCTTTTGTGTTCTCTCGAGGTGAGTAGGCGAACATATAAGCCCCTTCGTAGCGGACTTCGCGAATGACGTCGAGTGTGCGCTGATGATCGTCTTCGGTCTCGGTGCAGAAACCGGCAATGATGTCGGTGCTCGTGGCGCAGTTCGGCATCACGTGCTTGATGCGACGGATGCGACTCAGGTAGTGCTCTACTGTGTAGGTGCGATTCATGAGCTCGAGAATGCGGTTCGAGCCCGACTGTACGGGTAGGTGAATGTACTTGCAGATGTTGTCCCACTCGGCCATGGTATCGATGAGCTTGTCGCTCATGTCCTGCGGGTGCGACGTCGAATAACGGATGCGCATCTTCGGTACAGCACGCGCAGTGGATGCAAGCAGGTCGGCAAAGTCGTAACCACCTACGTCATCCCGATACGAATTCACATTCTGTCCGAGCAGCGTGATTTCCTTAAAGCCTTGATCCCATAGCTGCTTCGCTTCGTCAACAACACTCGTGAGTGGACGTGATCGCTCGCGTCCGCGCGTGAAGGGTACAACACAGAACGTGCAGAACTTATCGCATCCACGCATGATGGAGATCCATGCAGAGATGCCCTCAGTGCGAAGCGGCACGATGTCGTCGTACGTTTCAACGCGCGAGAGCTTTACAGCGATGCCGCGATCACCACCCATTGCTTCGGCAACCAGCTCCGGCATTCGACGATATTCATCGGGTCCGACAACAATGTCGACCAACTCCGTATCGAGCAGCTTCGCGCGTAGGCGCTCCGCCATGCATCCCAGCACTCCCACAACAAGGTCGGAGTTCGTCTTCTTTTTGTGTTTGAGGTGGAACAGCCGCTCGTGAATGCGGCGCTCGGCGTTGTCGCGAATCGCACACGTGTTCAGCAAGATTACGTCGGCATCATCTGAGCTATCGGTTGGCACATAGCCCTCGGCATGCATCACGCCCAGGACAATCTCAGAATCGTTGATGTTCATCTGGCAGCCGTACGTCTCGACATACACCTTCTTGCCGTTGCCAACAAGGGGCTGTATGGCTAGGGATGGGGCCGGCTGGTCGAGAATAGGAAGATCCAAATGCATACGGTGCAAAACTACCACTTCACCATGCCACGGCTGTCACGTTTCTTCCCACCCGAGACTCGTCCAAGACCAATCTGGAGGACCCATGGCTTCACCTCTTCAACAGCGCTGCTACGAACTGGCCGTGCGCGCATCGCATCTATGGATTAGCGGACAAGGGGCGCACCATGCGCGAGAACTGCATCGGCGACTTTTTGAAACATCGATCGATCTCGGAGCATGGACTGAGCGCGCCGCAGGAGCTCCGTCGCGTGAGGTGTTCCGCAGCTGTATCTACGAGCTAAACACGCACGTTCGGCTCGTAAAACTCTGGGTTCGTCTCCTCGATGATGTCGGTGCGATCGAGCCCGAGCAAGCTGTTCCTCTGCACGAGCTTGCAGAGGAGATCCACCGACTCGTCCTCGCCGCACTCCGCACCACGCGCGACACACCTGCCGAGCCAGTGCGCAACGGACAGCCGTTGCATGCCTAACGTGATGGACGATGTTCAAGTGCGGGCGATAACCGCCAGATATGACGACAGAAGAGCCAGAAACGGACGGCGAGTTCCACACCCATGGATGAACTGCGCTGGAAGCGTCGTGTGCGCAAACGTGCTTCAGGATCGTCAACGTCGCCGAGCAACCCAGACACGTGGACGTGGGGGGACGAGTCGTGATCTCGTCCGCGCTAGGCTGGACGGGTGCTCTACTGTATTGCTGCAATCTACAGCGCGTAGGGAACACATCAACGTTGGAAGCAGCAAGAAACAGCAAACTCGTGACATGCATGCTGGGCACATACGCATCAATTCCAGATCGCCTGTCAGGTATCACACGCTCCTGCCGTACAACATCGTCGCAGCGCTGCTCGGCTAGTGCGCGACATGGAGTTGGGGTGTACAGTTCGTGGTTCCTTCTTAACCCCGCCAAAGTAGCCGAGCCTAACTAGATCATGTCCAACCTCGACCTCAATGATTCTTCAAGTGAGAAGGCCTACCTGGAAACGAGGATCTTGAACGACTTTGATCCAGTTGGGAGCTCTGCAACACAGAGGTATACGCCAGGATCTGTATGGACATAAGCACCAATTTGGGCAAGCTTCATTCCTAGTGGAACCGGATGACTTCCAAGAAGTCGGCCATTTAGATCGTACAAACGCAGTGACGTTGGGATTGATCCATCCTCGCATTCACCGCACAAGGCGACACTGGGGTCATCTTTCTGTCCGAAGTCCTCAATTACAGAAGTAGTGGTCTCAGCACAGCAGTAGATCTTTTGAAACCTGCAGCAATCATTCGGTCTTGTGACTTCTCGTTTCCTTTCCCACTCTACGACTGTAGACTGCATCACGCTCGGATCGTTCTCACAGTCATTGCCATTGTCGTCATCTCCGTCGTCATGTTCCATTCCAAACACATGACCAAATTCATGAACAAGCATTGTGATAAAATCAAAATACTCGTATCCAGCTCTTTCCATTCGCCCTTGTATGTTCGTCGGAAGATCTCGGTTTACGAAAAACCGCTTCGGGATGTTGTTCTGTCCAATCGTTCCGTTTCTGAAACTGCTAGATTGGTTCAACAAAATGCGAGCTCGCCTTTTGTACAATTTGTCGCAGTTAACACCTTCGCAAGAATTCGGACTTTGTCCGTATCTCCACGTCTTTGCAATAGCATCTTCCTGATCGGGCACACGGAAATCGGCTGCGTCGCTCGACCAGTAGATAACGAGACAACATTCTCTGTTGCCATCTGGCGGAACACCAGATGGCCAAGTGGAACTCGTATACGAGAGTTTCGTGCCATCAGTCTTGTCACAGCAAGATGTCCAAGCTCGGATAGCTTTTTCAATGTCAGATCTGATGTCAGCAGGTCTTGGCATAAACACGTCGGTACCAAATGGACTTGGCATATCGTACCTAAGCGGCTGATAAACACCCCCGCCAAGTGTAAGGTAACTAGTTGATTCGTCATAAATGAAGCAATCGAGGAGACCAAGGCTGTTCAAAGACGGGTGGTAGTGTTTTATTGGCCTGCCAGTTTCAGGGTCAACAGTGGTGTGCGGGTTTTCAACACAAATGAACTTATCTCGCGCAGTCCCTGCTTCATCAACTGTACAGAAGATGTATTTGTGCTTCTTTTGCAGGCAGTTAGGATCACATGAAATAGTGTGGGTCGGTTGAGGTTGGGCGACTGTAACAATCCCCACTATGGCAACAAGAAGTACGCCAATGCTATTTGATCTAATCATTGCCGAATCCTTAACGTGATGACTATTGCGGCGGTAAAATTCACTTACGGCTGGACGATCACATTCACAAGTTGATTAAACCTCTGTCTGAATTGTGTCACTGAAAGATTCGTTGGCGACCAAACATGATTTAGATCTTTGACGTGACCATCCGCCACACGCAATACTCCGTAAGAAAGTGTTGTGTTCAGATCAAGGTTGAAATAATCGTAGTCGTCATCTACAAGATGGTTTTCCAATGTCAAGAAGACGATGCATTCGATTCCTGGCCTCATTACGAAGTTGCCTTCTGCGTCTAAAAATGTTGAGTCTCGTGTAAATGCATTTGTATGTGCAGCCCAATAGCCAGTCCAATAAGCGCCATGCCATGTCTCAAACCTGATCTTGTTACAAGTCCCACTTGAAGATTGTGGCTGGGGTTGGTCGATCTTGACGTTCAACGCCGCTTGATACGGCTGTAAATACTGGTTGGCATGGTGGCACAAATTCGGGAAGACCCGGCCCTTGAGTGTGTCTAGAACAGAAGCGTAAATCGCATAACGTAATTGAGAAGTGTCACCAGTAAGGTAGTTACGACATGAGTCAACGGAATCGATCATCACTCGGAGTATGAAGTCAGCACGAAGCAATGCGCGTATGCTCTGCTTGTTCAAACTATCCGGCATATATCGAAGATACTTGGACTCCATACTTGGAAGGTGCATCGGCAAAGCCACGCGGAACAAGCTCGGAGGAGCGCCGGAGAGAGTATCGAGATTCGTTCCGTTAGAATCTAAGAAGTGAAGTGTGTCATTTGAGATCCCAATCTGCCGGAATGTTGTTTCGTCGCTGTATTGCCGAAACAGTATTGGATTCCAATCCACAACACGATACAGTAAACGCCCAAACTGCTTTAGCGTATCGTTAAATGTTCCAATTGACCTAACATAACTCTTCAGCGGTAGCTGGAACGCGGTCCTTGCGATGCTGTCAGCTCCTATGTATGCCACGAGCACATCCAGCGGCATATTGGTGTAGAGCGGAGGAATAGTAGTGAGGTACCCTCTCTTAAGTTGAAACATCTGCAAGCTGTCTTCGCAAATCATCCTTGCGTTTCGTGTCGAAGCCATACTCAGACCTCGATTAGGACTTCGTTGCGCCAGTAACTCACATGGCAGTATCAGTAGTGCCCATGCGGTTGAAACGACAATGAACGTCAGAACAGACAACCTCATAACGCCTCCGGTATTTATGTGGTCTAGACCCACGGCTACAGATTCCGACGATTCTGGCCACAGATCCCGGGCTGAAGCTGGCCAATGTATTACCAGAAATAGCAGCTTTAATACTATTTACGGAAATGGTCGGAATCAGGCTGAAATATGGCTCGTTTTCGCATGGATTCGCCCATGAGCTTGGGGTTCTGCGCAGTATGCACCTGACGGCCATTCGCGTAACACTCAGCCAGCTCACGATAGGCATGGTTCACTTAGGGATCATAGCGGCATGGCCTGGTGCACAGCCGGCATGTGAAGGAGAGCGAATAGTAGGTGCGGTGCTGAGCCAGATGTACACAGTTGTTCTTCTGTCCATTGAGCACTGCTCGCTACACCACGCGCGACACACCCGCCGAGCCGGTGCGCAACGGACAGCCGTTGCATGCCTAAGTTGCGCGATGAACAACATCAACGAAACACTTGAACCTCGTTGGATCGAAGCCGATGAGTCTCCATGGGGTATCCGGATCTTTGATTGCCGTGCTGTTGCAACGACGATGGCTTCGACGCTAACACAGTCGGACTCGGCGGAAGAGTTTGTTGCCATGCGTTCGTCCGATGGATCGCACCTCTTCGGCAAGCGACCCGACAATGCAGTCCGCATTGATGTGCAGATGGCATATCCGGGTGATGCGCGCGAACTTCCCGATCGTGGCATGATCTTCCAAGCAAGCGTGCTGGAAGAGAAGTGGGACATCGCGATTGATGATGGCGTGATCACCTTCGCACGCAGCTGGACTGGTTCGGTGGTGTATTGCTGCGATCTACAGCGCACGGGCGGACAGTACATGGTGTCGTCGGTTGTGGTGTCGGAAGACGCGATCGATGACGACGACGTGTTCTATCACGTCCATGTTGTGAACTATCTCCTTTACAGTCATGTCTTCGACATGGTGTATCCGCACCCACTGCCGATCAATGAGCAACTCGGTGAAGACGATATCCTGATGTCATCGTTTTCGGCGTTCGGCAACCGCGGCTGGTTTGCTACGCTCGAGCGCTTCGGCGAAGCAATTCCTGACGCTTAATCGTTGTCGGCTGCGCTTACTTCGTCGCGCACATGTGGTGCATTGGGTAGTGCGGCATCACAGAAGAACAAAATCGCTCCGTCGTGCAGCTCGACTTCGATGCGCGGATGCGTGGCGCGATTGCGCGCCCCCTCGCGTGAGCCAAGTGCGAGATGCTCATCATTCAGCACCCAATGCAGTCCGCGCGTTGTAATGCGTGCAGTTGGCTGTGGAATGAGCGAAATGATCTCGTGCTCGGTGCCCTCGTAGGCGAAGCTCTCGAACATCGGGATGGCAATGCGCTGTTGGTCGATCACCGCGATCTGCATCGTGCGACCATAGCGCATGAGTACCGACCAGTTGTTGAGCGTATGTTCGAGGTCGCCACCGTGAATACCAACCACGAGCAGATTCTTCCAAAGCATCGACTCAGCGAAGGCGAGTGCCTTTTCGAAGTCGTTTGTTTCTTGATCGGGTTGGTTGACGAATTCCGACATCGTCATCAACGTATCGCGCACATCGGTACGGATCGAGTCGAGATCGCCAACAATGAATTCGGGAATGATGCCACGCTCGAAGAGCTGCGTTGCTGCGCCATCAGCAGCAATCAGCGGACGTTCCATGATGTGCTCAAAGACCTCATCGGAAGGAATTGTTCCGTTGAGACAAATCACTGCGTCGAAGCGGTGTGGTATCGTAACAAACGTGTTCATGGTCGTCCGGCGTGTTCCCATTCGGTAAAGATCGCAGAGATAACATCAACACCATCTGTCAGCGCTGCAGGCCCTGGCTGCAAGATCACCGGAGATGGAATGTCGCGAAGAAAGCCCGTGTGATAGGGACGTAGATCGGCCCATCCTGGACGCGAGATCACGCGCTCTGGCTTGAGCATCTTCCCGCACCATGACGCAAGCATGATGTCGGGAGTGCGACGAATCGGTTCAAGAGGATCAGCAAGGATGCGTTCCTTGGCACCCGGATGCACGCGATTCTCGCTGAAGACATCAACGCCTCCGCAGATCTCGATGATCTCGCTTACCCAGCAAATGCCTGTGATGAGCGGATCATACCACTCCTCGAAATACACACGCGGCTTCACTGCACGATATGATCCCAGATCAGCAGCAGTATCGAGACGTCGCTGGAGCGCATCAACGTATGCTTGTGCCTCCGGTGTCTTCCCAAGCAATGCACCAAGTTGGGCGATCATCTCGAGAATGCCTTCTACAGTGCGGTGGTTGAAGCACACAACCGACACACCACGTCGAATGAGTTCCGCTGAGATGTCAGCTTGAAGATCACTCCAAGCAAACACAAGGTCGGGCTTGAGTGCGAGGATCTCGTCGAACTTCGCATCAAGGTACGTCGACACCTTCGGCTTTTCCTTGCGTGCACGGGGCGGACGAACGGTGAAGCCCGAGATACCCACGAGGAGCTCTTCTGCGCCGAGCGCATAGATCGTTTCGGTGGTTTCCTCCGTCAGACACACAACGCGTCGAGGTACTCCGTACATCATCGTGACGTTCGTGATTTCGGTACTGACACCTTTGTACCCTTTGGCATGAAGAGCATCGATCGACGATCTTCCTTGACTGCTCGATTGTACCGCTCCTTGAACTCAGCATACGATTCAACGTGAACCACTTGTGAGGCACGTGTTGTTGCACGTCGGAGTGTCAGAGAGTCTTTTGCGACCTTCGTTGAGCGTTCGTAGGTGAACTGCGGACTTTTCAGCTGGACAGTGCCCTCGCGTTCGGAGACAACGTAGCCAGATGGGATGTTCATCGAGATTGTCTCCAACGTCGAGTCGTAGATCGACGCAAAGCTCATCGGATGCTCACGCACTGGATACGACAACGATGACATCGGCGTGAAGGGGCGTTCCCATGGCACGCGAGCAATCAGGAAGTCACCAGCCTCTGCAAGAAAGTTTGGTACCGTGAACGTCGCCGTGTACCAGAACGTCGAATCAATCGATGTAAGATCCGCGTGATCAAACGTATCAAGCGTAACGTTCGGGAAGTGCTCGCTCAACATCTCGGTGATGCTCTGCGCAATCTTTTCACGTGACGTGTTTCGCCATGCTCTCCGATATGAAAGCGTAGTCGATCCCGTCTCGCGTGTTGTCTGCACGATGCGTGCGTTGTTGTCGGCATCGATTGCGATCGACGTTTCGACGTTTATCACGTTTGGACGGAAGTACTCGCGTGTGAGGTACATCGGTTCGCGCAGTCCACGGCGAATGACAAGTGCAAATGCGTTGCGATCTGCATACGGCACACTTCCAATAGGCATGCCCTCGGCAGTGAGATCGAGAAACAGTGGGATTGGATCGTTGGGAATCATCACGATGACATGATCAAAGACAACGCCTGGCATAGGTCGACGTGCGAAGAGAGATGTTTCTGTGTTCACGAGGACTGGGTAGGCAGGAATACCGCGCTCCCTCAACATTGCGATACAAAGCATCGCCACGTCTTTGCAATCGCCAATGCGCGTGTTGAGTACAGTGCGTGAATGTTGCGGCACATAGCCAGACTGACGGAAGGACACGTAGGAGTAACGGATCTCGCGTGTGATGTAGCTGTAGACAGCAGCGATAATCTCGTCGCGTGTACATGTGCGTGAAGGGGGCAGGATTGAATCGACAACGCTGCGAAGCTCATATGTCGATTCCGTTGCCGAACGTGATACATCGTCGTACCACGAGATCAACTGTTCCCATGATGTCATGGTTGATAACTCGAGGACCTTCTGAACATCTTCAATCTCCGGCATATCGTCTTCGATTGTGATCCGTGGCTCACTACGTGTTTCCCAGACGTAGAGATCACCTCCCGCAGTTCGCGACGACTTCATTTCCGACTCAAGACCGTGTGCAACCCACGAAAACGGCAGATCGGTTGGTGTAAGCAGAGCAAATCGAACGTGTCGTGCTGGAGAACTCGCAAATGAGAGCGCATATCGCCGTGAATAAAAGCGTCCGAGTCGACCTCGCGCCCAGCTTGTCGAGCGCATTTTGCAGTACACGAAATCGCCCGGTTCGAGTCCTGTGAACACCAGCTCCGTAGGTCCTCGATCAGCCGGAATCTCACGTCCATTCGGCTTCCGAACGAACGCCTTCTCGACTGTGACGTCCGACGAGACCGGCAAGGATGTTGCATCATCGATGCCATCGGAGGTAAGGACGCGCAGAAGCAACTCGAACTCATATTCGATTCGACTGCCATCGTACACCACATCATTCTCACCCTCATACACCCTGACAAGTGATTCGCCCGGATAATCGCGCGCCGACGGAGCGTTGCGAATCAGACTATCGAGATTTACTTGCGGCATGTATGTAAATGGATGTGGCTTTCCTTGCAGACGGCGAATAGCATCGCGCGATTCGAAGCTTGCCGGATCAATTGCGACACAGCGCTTGTAGCTGGCAATCGCCGAATCTACAGCCCCCATGTTCTGGAATATCAATCCCCGTGTTTTCCAGTACGCTGGAATCATAGGTGACACACGAAGAGCATTATCGATCGACGTAAGCCCGCTCTTCCAATCTTTTCGTGTGATGTGCAGGTCGGCCATCTGCGAATAGACTCCGCATCCAACTGGGAGTAACTGAAGCTTGCGCTCATAGCACTCGAGTGTCTTCTTGACATTCGATTCCTTCAGGTACAGCGCACCCAGTGCGCTGAGCCCCTCAAATGATGTGTTGTATGAAAGATGCTCTTCGATAATCTCAATTGGACGTTGCTTTGCGCTGCGTGTGTTCTCGGCAATGTTGGCTGCGATCACGGCATATGTTGCGTTGTCAGGAAACAACAGGCGTGCTTGTGTGACAAGCAACGACACAGCGTCGTATTCTTTCCGAGCAAGAGCAAGCGATATGCTGTGATCATAGAAGAGTTTGCTTGTGCTATCGTACAGGCGGTATTCGGCAAGCACTCGTTCGGCATCGTCGAGCTTCTCTTGCTCGAGTGCACGAGAAAAGCGCTGACTTGCAGCGTAAGCTGAGCGCGGATTCAGTCCCATAATATGCTCACGCGTCGACTCGGCGGCACTCTTCTGATCGGTACGTGCGTATGCAATCATCGAGCGCGTATGAGCCAGGATGCAGTCTGGCGCAATGCTGCGCGATGCGCGGATGACAGACAGAGCTGAATCAGCCTGATCGTTGTGGAGGTACACATCCGCTAGGAGAAGGTAATTGAGCAGAACGGTTGGTTGCTCAGCAATGCGCGTTCGGAAGAACGCCGCAAACGGATGTGGAACAGCACGAGCACCTGATGCACTCGCGGTATATGGCTGCGGAGATGTTGCATAGGAGAGACCGCCAATTGGCATTCCATTCGATGCTGTAATGCGAAGCAGGAAGTTGCATGCATCGATGCGGCTAGCACCAACCTTCACCAGCACCTTGTTCCATCCTGCTACAAGCGTGCACTCTGTGATGTATGTGTCGACGTCATTGTTGAGCTCATCGCGACTCTCGCGTATCACCGAGTCGTTCAGGAAAAGCTTGAACGAGCCAGATGTGCCAAGACGAAACTGCACGCGCTGTTGCGCATCTGATTTCACATAGACAACCGCGTAGTACTGTCCTTCCACGCGAGGAGAGAAATACGTCATGTCAATCCAACCATCAAGGCGTTGCTCTGGAGGCGTAATCCAACGAAGCTCGCCACCATCGGCCGACATGTACACGTCTGCGGGCTCATCAGAATCCTCTGGCTGGAAGATCCGATCGTGTCCGGAGTTCGACACATTATCGAACGGACCCACGATCCGCCACGTTCGGATTGCTCCCAGACGATTGTACCAATCGCGCGCCTTGCTGATATTCTCACGTGCCGCCGCTGCGTTACCAAGTCGATGCAACGCTGTTGCCCACAATACGCCCTGCAGATCCGGAGTATCGATCACCTTGGTAAGAAGCTCCGTTACCTCTGGCTGCTGGCGCACCGAAGCCGCGCGAAACAAATCCGACGCAGCCACAGCATACAAATAGGGATGCAGTGAGTCTACACGCCGCAATGCAGCAACGAGACTCTGCCAACCGGCGCTATCGTCGTTTCGAAGACTCGCCTCGATGGATGCACCAAACCACGCAAGAGCGTTTGTAGGATCGGCTGCAGTTACGCGTGCAAATGCCGCGCGTGCTGCCGAATCGTTGTTGTCTGCCAGGGCCCTCCAGCCCTCGTCCGGAGACTGTGCTGTGAGGTGCAATGTGCAGGAAACAACGAAGAAGAGCGTGGTGATGAATCGCATAGCTGGACGAAAGTTCAAATGATGAAAGTCATGCTGAGGGTACAACGTGGTTTGCTATGTTGCATCCATCTTATTCAAAGTACCAAAAAGCCATGCTTACCGTATCCTCACTACTCGTTCCGACGGACTTTTCGGAAAACGCCGGCAAAGCACTTGCGCTGGCAAAAGAAATTGCACGCGGAACCAAGGCCACGCTTCACATCATGCACATTGTTGAGCCCGTTGTGTATCCGGCAGACTGGAGCTATGCACAAGTAGGGTTCGCAGACATTGAGCAGGAGCTGCAAGACAATGCGACGAAGGAACTCGAGAAGCTCTCTGCGGCGCTCAAAGCGGAAGGCTTTGCGGTAGAAACTGCCGTACGCCGCGGTCGCGCATCTGATGAGATCTGCTCGTATGCACAGGAGCACAGCATCAGCATTATCGCGATTGGTACGCACGGACGTAGCGGATTCGAGCACTTCTTGTTCGGAAGCACTACCGAGCGCGTACTTCGCAAATCCCCTTGCCCAGTTCTCAGTGTTCGCCTCGATAGCTAGGTCTGCATGCCATTTCTCAGCACAAGTAAGCTCATTACCATTGAGCGCCACATTGCCGAGGAGGGTGCGCTGCATCCCAAGGCGACGGGAGAGTTCTCACATCTTCTCCGTGATTTCACGCTCGCCCTGCGCATCCTTGCGCGTGACGTGCGACGTTCCGGATTGAACGATGTACTCGGTGTAACCGAGGATGTTAACGTCCATGGAGAGCGCGTAAAGCGACTCGACATTCACGCCAATGAAGTGATTTTCCGCGCGATGGATCACGGAGGACACCTCTGCGTGATGGCATCGGAGGAAGCCGAAGGCTTGATGCCCATTCCGTCGGAGTATCGCACGGGCAAGTATGTGCTGGTCTTCGACCCGCTCGATGGCTCGTCTAACATTGATGTGAACGTCTCGATCGGAACCATCTTCTCGATTTACAAGCGCGTTGATCCCGATCGCACAACACCTGGATCGCTCGAAGACTGTTTGCAACCCGGCTGGAAGCAGGTTGCTGCCGGATACGCGATGTATGGGTCAAGCACACAGCTGGTCTATACCAGTGGCAATGGCGTTGATGTGTTTACGTTCGATCCAACCATTGGTGAGTTCTTATTGACGTTCGAAAAGATCAAGATTCCGTCACGTGGAAAGATCTATTCTGTTAACAGTGGTAACGCATATAAGTGGCCACAGGGAATGCGGGATTACGTATCGCATCTACTACGTCCGTCTGACGATGAAATGCGTCCGTATTCATTGCGTTACGTTGGAACAATGGTCGCAGACATTCATCGCACGCTCCATTACGGTGGGATCTTCATGTATCCCTCCGACAGTTCCTTGCCCAACGGTAAGCTGCGTCTTGTCTATGAATGCAATCCCATGGCGTTCATTATTGAGCAAGCCGGAGGAATCGCAACCGATGGCCACCGGCGTATTCTTGATCTCACCCCGACGTCACTCCATCAGCGCGTGCCGTGCTTCATGGGAAGTACTGATGATGTTGAAGAATGCCTTAGGTTCCTTCACGCAGCAGATCACCAGTAACCTCAAGGATTGTCACTATGGCAACACGCCGATCATTTCTCGCCACCACCGCGCTCGGTGCAGCAGCATTTGCAACGCCGTCCCTCCATGTGATTGGCGCAGAGCCTGTTGCTGCTGGTGGGAAACATGAGCTTCCTCCACTACCGTATGATTCTGCAGCTCTCGAGCCGCACATTGATGCACAAACCATGCTCATTCATCACGGCAAGCACCATCTGGCCTACGTTAATGGATTGAACAAGGCAGAAGAAGAGCTCGCCAAGGCACGCCAAACTGGGGACTTCTCCATGATCCAGCACTGGTCCCGTCAGGCCGCCTTTCATGGTGGCGGACATTGGCTGCACTCAATGTTCTGGAAGATCATGGCGCCACAGTCGGCAGGGGGCGGCGGAGAACCCACGGGTGATATTGCAGCTGCTATCACCGACAGCTTTGGATCGTTGGATGCGTTCAAGAAACAGTTTTCAGCAGCCGCTGCCGCTGTTGAAGGCAGCGGATGGGGCTTGCTGCATTATCGTCGGGACGATCAGCGCCTGATCATCCTTCAAGCCGAGAATCAACAAAAGCTCAGTGCGTGGGGTACAACGCCGATTCTCGGGGTGGACGTCTGGGAACACGCCTACTATCTCAAGTACCAGAATAAGCGTGCCGATTACATCGCCGCATGGTGGAATGTGGTCAATTGGAAGAACGTTGAGGCCAATCTCAAGGCCGCCAAGTAAAGGCTCGCCTCGCGCTTGACGATCGAGGGCCAACGGCCCGAAACATATCAGCCTAGGGCGTAGCCCTAGGTTTTCGATGATTCGGAGTTTTGGGGGGTGTTTTTTGGTGGATGTGGAAAACTTCTTGTTTCCCGCAATTAAAACGGTATATTGCTGAACTGTTCGTTGGCGGAACGACGTGCAGTAGCACCAAGTCGAGTGTAATTCAATGTTTCTGCCATGGTGTAGTAATCTGTTCCGCAAAGGGTCGATGTATGAATATCTATGTAGGCAATCTGCCGTATTCAATGGATGACAATGAGCTTCGCTCATCGTTTTCAGAATTCGGTGCCGTAACGTCAGCGTCTGTAGTGAAGGATAAGTTCACTGGTCGCTCACGCGGTTTCGGTTTCGTTGAGATGGCAGACGCTGCCTCAGGAAACCAAGCCATCGAAGCAATGAACGGCCGTAACATGGCCGGTCGTCCGCTCGTGGTGAATGAAGCACGTCCACGCGAAGAGCGTCCACGCTTTGAGCGCGGTCCTCGCTATTGATCCCGAATTCGAGATCGAGTCAGAAACGGCCGCCCTTTGGGCGGCCGTTCGTATTTTCAGCCTATAGATTCACGAACTACCCTTCTATTTGACATGCAGATTTTCGAAACGCTTTACTCCATGGGACACGAGCAAGTTGTGCTGTGTTCAGATCCTACCACCGGGCTCCGTGCCATCATCGGAATTCATAATACATCTCTTGGTCCATCACTTGGTGGAACACGGTTCTGGCAGTACGACACCGATGAAGCTGCCATTACTGATGTGCTCCGCCTGTCACGTGGTATGACGTACAAGGCTGCAGTTAGCGGCGTCAACCTTGGCGGTGGTAAGGCCGTGATTATCGGTGATCCACGCAAGGACAAAAGCGAAGGTCTGTTCCGCGCCTTCGGCCGTATGGTTGAGAGCCTGCGCGGACGCTACATCACGGCTGAAGACGTTGGCACAAGCGTGCGCGACATGGAATGGATCCGTATGGAAACCAAGTTCGTCACAGGTGTTGGTGGCCCCGGAGGATCCGGCGACCCTAGCCCCGTAACAGCACTTGGTGTGTTCTCGGGCATGCGCGCAGCTGCGCATGCAACCTGGGGATCTGACAGTCTTGCTGGCAAGCGCGTGGTAGTACAAGGGGCAGGAAACGTTGCCTCGTACCTCGTCGAAAGCCTTGTAAAGGACGGAGCGACCGTGTTCGTTGCTGACATCTACGAAGAAAAGGCCAGGGACCTGGCAACACGTACGGGTGCAACAATGATTTCGCCAGATGACGTGTTTACAACGCCATGCGATGTGTTCTCACCGAACGCACTCGGCGCAATCCTGAATGATGAGACAATTCCACAGCTCACATGCGCTATCGTGTGTGGTGGATCAAACAACCAGCTGAAGGACGAGAGTACGCATGCCGCTATGCTCCGTGATCACAAGATCATGTATGCACCTGATTATGTGGTTAACTCTGGTGGACTTATGAATGTGGCATCAGAAGTTGAAGGCTACGACCGTGCAAAGGTTATGCGTCAGGCAGAGGGTGTGTACGACATCACAAGAAACATCATCAAGACAGCTGAAGAACGCAACATGCTCACGATTGAAGCATCCAATGCGATTGCTGAAGAGCGTCTGCGGAAGGTCCGTCACGTTCATGGTAGCTACATCGGATCGCCGACGATCCGCGGCGTTTGACCTAAGGAAACATCGTGACAGAAAAAGATCCGGAGCACGATTTTCCCGTTCGTCGAACGGCGATAATCAAGGGTACACGACACCTAGCACGTGAAAAGGTTCTGCAGGTGATTGCTGCGACCATGCTCGACGAGGTAGGCCTCGACGTTGCGTTTAATCATGTGTTCTACCGCCAGTTTACGTTCGATCCAAAGGAAGCTACGGAGTCGCGCATTCTTCGTCCCGAAGAAGTCCACGAGCTCGAGGCCGATGTCGCGATCCAATGGACCGATGAGGACGTGGAATACGCCCGTGAGGTGATCGTGACGGCACGTGAGCAGCTCGAAA
>CAMCXP010000019.1 GCA_945883395.1 Melioribacter roseus P3M-2 | reverse complement strand
CTATGGGAAGAGAGCTCGAGTTGCTTGCACCTGCGCACGGTTGCGAGGTTGTTGCAATCTTTGATGTGGATCGTCCACTTACCACGGTATCTGAAGCTTCCTTCGACGTAGCAGTCGATTTTAGTCTGCCCCACGTCGTCGTTGACAACGTGCGCACACTTGCCCATCTGCAGCGTCCCGTCGTCATTGGCACAACGGGATGGTACGCCCAGTTGCCTGACGTGACGTCAATCGTGAACTCCGCCGGCATCGGGTGCGTATGGGGCTCGAACTTCAGCGTTGGCGTGCAGATGTTTCTGCGGATCGTCCGTGCTGCATCAATGCTGGCAAATGATGTACCCGAATACGATGTGATGGTTCATGAATGGCATCACAGTCGCAAGAAGGACAGTCCGAGCGGTACAGCAATCGCCATTGCATCAACGATTGTCGACGAGATGGACCATAAGCATTCAATGGAAATCGAGACACAGCACGATCACATCAATCCGTACGCGCTTCACGTTACGTCAACGCGGGGTGGCAACGTAATCGGACGTCACATGGTCACCTTCGACGGTCCGTTCGATACCATCGATCTTGTCCATAACGCGAAAAGTCGTCGTGGTTTTGCACAAGGGGCTCTCCTTGCTGCAACATGGATCGCAGTACGGACGGGTGTGTACGACTTCACAGAGATATTCCCAGAGGTACAGGCATTCGCGCGTTCGTCATCATAATTAGCAGCCTGCTTGCTGCATCTGTCTGTGCTGCGCTTGCAGGTGCTGGCGAGCCACAACGCGAACGTACCCTGCGGTTTGATCCGCCTGTTGTATCGGTAGTACGCGACTCCACGGGTTACGTGCAGGCAATGGTGCGCGTGTACAATCTCGCCGGCGATTCGATTCGCCTTACCAACATCAAGGGCTCCTGTGGTTGTGCGAACGCCTCTGTGCAACGTCCGGTGATGCACGACAGCACACCAGCGAGAATCTACCTAGCAGTTAACACGAAGCACTTCACCGACTCACTCAACTACATTGACTACACGATCGACCATACTGGTGCTGGCTCGCCTGCTACTTACCGTGTAGTGGTGCGACTACCCAAGGAACAACACAAATGAACTACTGGCTCGTAAAGTCCGAACCGGAAGTGTACTCGTGGGAGCAGTTTCTTCGCGACAAGAAAACGTTGTGGGATGGCGTGCGCAACTACCAAGCGCGCAACAACATGCAAGCGATGGATAAGGGCGATCACGTGCTGTTCTATCACTCGAGTGATGTCAAGGCCGTCGTTGGAATTGCAGAAGTTGTCACGACGGCGTATCCCGACCCAACAACGGATGAACCGGCTTGGGTTGTAGTGGATCTCAAGCCCGTACGAGCGCTCGCCTGCCCCGTTACCCTTGCTACCATAAAGGCTACGAAGGAGTTCGACAATATCGCCTTGGTGCGGCAAGCTCGCCTAAGCGTGCTGCCGCTCACAAAAAGCGAATTCGAAACGATTGAGAAGCTTGGTGCGAAAGCGTAACTATCCGCGCAGCGCCTTCTTCAGAAACTCAACATCCTGCCGGACCTTTCGGTCGGTGTCGATGTAGTTAAGAATCTGCTGGCACGAATGCAGAACGGTTGTATGATCACGTCCGCCAAAGTGCATACCGATGCTCTTGAGCGAAGTCTGCGTGAGCTGCTTTGCGAGGTACATACACATCTGACGTGCGAGCACAATCTCGTGCTTGCGCGTCTTTGCCGACAACAACGTTGCCTCGATCGTGTAGTATGCAGACACTTCCTTTTTGATCTCATCGATCGTGAGCATGCGCGCCATCGCCGAGCTCGATACGCCACGCACAACGTCCTTAGCAAGATCAAGTGTAAGCTCACGATTATCGAGCGATACCTTCGCAAGAAGGGAGATCAAACACCCCTCGAGTTCACGTACACTCGACGTCACGTGACGTCCGATGTAATCAAGGATATCGCCCGGGATATCCATGCCTTCTTCCATGCTCTTCTGCTGAAGAATTGCGATGCGTGTCTCAAGGTCTGGTGGCTGAACGTCGGTGATTAGACCCCACTGGAACCGTGAAATCAAACGTTCGTCGAGGTCAGCCAGATCCTTCGGCTGCTTGTCCGATGTAAGGATCAGCTGCTTGCCTTCTTGGTGCAACGCGTTGAACGTGTGAAAGAACATGTCCTGCGTTTTCTCCTTACCACCAAGGAACTGGATATCATCTACAATCAACACGTCTACGCCACGGTAGAAGTTTGTGAACTCCGGTACCTTGTTCGTCTGAATCGCATTGATATACTCCATTGTGAACTTCTCTGAGTTCGTGTAGAGCACACGCGCGTTTGGATTACGCAGAAGCACCCGATTTCCAATGGCTTGCACGAGGTGCGTTTTGCCGAGGCCGGTCGGACCATAAATCACCAACGGATTAAACTTCGTCTTCCCAGGATTATCTGCTACAGCAATACCTGCCGACGTTGCAAGTTGGTTGTTCTCACCACGGATGAAGTTGTCGAACGTGTATCGTGGATTGAAAAACGTTGGGTAGTGCGTCACCTGCGTTGTACGCTGGGACTGTGGCAACGCCTGTGGCTTGCCATCTGCAAACGGAAGTGTCGGCTGGCTGGCACCTCGCAGCGCAGGGAGCTTCACCGTACGCTGTGATGGAGTAGTTGCATTCTCGTCGACCACAACTTCAAACTGCAGCTTTGTCTTTGGTCCGAGGACCTTCTGAACAGTCTTGTTCAGGAGCGACGCATAGTGTTGCTCGATCCACTCAAAGAAGAAGTGGCTCGGAAGTTCAAGCGAGAGCGTACTACCGTCCCACTTAACTGGGCGCATTTTCTCGAACCATGTCTTGAAGACCTGGTCTGACACGTTATCACGGATGATCGTCAGACACTGCGACCACAGTGTCTCTGCATCCGTAGAACCGATTGTCGATCCGGCACGACCCATAATCTTCGTGCTCGTGGTAGAAACGCCGCGTTGAGCATCTGCGGCAAACAAATTCAGCGTATCACTTTTTTTCACCCAAGAATCCCTCCACCGCACAACGGCGATAGGTTGAAGCATCCTGCTAGAGCGGAGATGTTGGCCGGCCGTGTCGCCCCGAAAAGCCCCATCGACCATCTGGCCACCCAACATTACCGTCCGGTTACTTACCGGGGGTGCAAAAATGATTTCCACACCCCATCATGACAAGGGAAAAAGTTGGTTCATGTGAACTTTTTTTTCTTGCATTTGTGAGTATCGCGCTAAGTCGATATAACTCCTCGACATTTACCCAATCGACCCCCTTCGTAGGGGTGTGAATCGTATAACGCGTGGCTAAGTCCTCCGTATCTTTGCGCTCCATCACTCGCGCCCCCTCCATGTCGACACAAAACGAGTCCACGAACGCCGAACCGCAAGAAATGGGCTTTCTCGAGCATCTCGGGGAGCTTCGGGTACGGCTATTCCGGGCAGCTGTTGGTGTTGTGATTGCCTGCTGTATTGTAGGCTACTTCAGCAACCAGGTCGTCGAATATGTGTTGCTCAAGCCTGCCGGCGGCCTTACGCTGATCAACACTGAACCTTTTGGGCAGACATTCTTGTTCTTCAAGGTGATAGTCCTGTGTGGTTTGATCCTTGCCTTCCCCTGGGTGCTGTACCAATTGTGGGGTTTTGTCGCCCCTGGACTCTACATCACGGAGCGCCGGTGGGTAGGGCGCATTACGATTCTGACGTCGCTGTGCTTCATCGCAGGTGTTGCATTTGGTTATTTCCTGCTTATTCCGAGCATGACGTCGTACATCAATGATTTCACGCTTGGAGGTCAGACGAGTGGAGTAAAGAATTACATCAATGTTGGAAGCCACTTTAGTTTCATCGTCAACATGTTGCTCGCTTCGGGACTGATCTTCGAGTTGCCTATGGTAACCTTTGTGATGGCGCGCCTCGGTTTTGTGACAGCGGCGTTGATGACCAAGTATCGGCGTCATGCTATCGTTGTCATCTTGATTCTTGCAGCAGTCATCACTCCATCTCCTGATCCCGTAACACAACTCATGGTAGCGTTTCCGTTGTGGATCCTCTACGAGATAAGTGTCGTGATCGCAAAGTTCACGAACCCCTCACCTCAACGGCAATCGTAATGTCCATTCGCACGATCAGCGAGCCCGTCGCCAACGAACTCGAGAAGTTTGACGGATACATGCGTGAGCAGATGCGTTCACGTGCAGCGCTGCTGGACACTGTCGTGCGGTACATCCTTCGCCAACGCGGCAAGCGTGTGCGCCCTGCTTTGGTGTTTCTCGCCGCAGGTGCTTGCGGAGCAATCACGGATCGCGCCTATATCGGCGCTGCCATGGTAGAGCTTCTGCACACCGCAACATTGGTCCACGACGACGTCGTGGATCAGTCGGACAAGCGCCGCGGCATGGCCTCGATCAATGCTGTCTGGAAGAATAAGGTTGCCGTGCTCGTTGGCGACTACCTGCTGTCGAAGGGCCTTCTTATTGCTGTTCACAATGGCGAATTCGACTACCTGCGCGTTACCAGTGAGGCTGTCCGCCGGATGAGCGAAGGCGAGCTGCTACAGATCCAGAAGAGTCGCCAGAAGACACTCGACGAAGAAACGTACTTCAAGATCATCTCCGACAAGACCGCATCATTGATTTCGACATGCTGCGAGGTGGGTGCGATCTCAGCAACCGATGATACAGCTGTGCGCGCTACCCTTGCCTCGTTTGGTGAATATGTGGGTCTTGCATTTCAGATTCGGGACGATGTGCTCGACTACACGAGCCGCTCAAGTATCCTCGGCAAGCCTGTGGGCAACGACATCCGCGAGGGTAAGATTACGCTTCCATTGCTCTATGCAACACAGGATGCCCCACGCAGTGAAGCGCGTGATGTCGTGGCAATCGTAAAGTCCCGCCGTGGTAATCGGAAGGACGTCAACGCCGTTATGGCGTTCGTAGATCGGTACAAGGGGGTCGAGCGAGCACAGGCCAAGGCAGCCGAGCTCCAACACCAAGCAATCTCGTCACTCGTCATACTGCCAGAATCAGCCTATAAGTCAGCGCTGATCGACTTTGCTAACTTTGTCGTGACTCGTACGACGTGATCTTTTTGCCTCGGAGGGTATAATGAACATGCAAGCTCCAACATCGTTCAGTGGCGTTCTCACCGCTGATGTGATTCGTACCTATGTCCAGCGCGTCTACGCCTGGATGGTGGGTGGTCTACTCGTGACAGGTGTCACGGCTTTTGGCGTATCAACATCGGAAACACTGATGGCGGCCATCTTCGGCACGCCCCTGATGTGGCTGATCATGCTCGCCCCGTTGGGCATGGTGTTCTTCTTAACGATGCGCATTGATCGCATGCAGCCAAGCACAGCTGCAGGCACGTTCCTTGCCTATTCACTGGTAAACGGATTGTCGTTCAGCGTGATTTTCCTCGCGTACGACCTTGGCAGCATCTTCCAGGTGTTTGTTATTGCCGCTGGTATGTATGCTGGAGCCGCAGCGTATGGATATCTCACCAAGCGTGATTTGACGGGCATGGGCTCGTTCCTCTTCATGGGTCTGATTGGCTTGATCATCGCATCAGTCGTCAATATGTTCCTCGGAAGCGGTCCACTCGACTTTGCAATTAGCATCATCGGCGTCCTGATCTTCACGGGGCTTACTGCATACGAGATGAACAAGATTAAGGAACAGGCGGTAGTGATGTTTGCTGGCGAGGGTCTGGCACAGAAGCGCGCCATCGTCGGTGCGCTTTCTCTGTACTTGAACTTCGTGAACTTGTTCCTGTTTCTCCTCCGCCTCTTTGGCGAGCGTCGCTAAGGCGTATCACAGATGTCGACACCGATTGCTTCCGCGTTTGCTGTTACTGCCGAAACGATGCTTGCAGAGCTACGTTTTGCCGAGGCCATGCACCTATGTGCTCGCGGGGTAACAGAGTTCCCGAATTACGTTGGTGGATATGTGATGCTTGCCAAAGCCTATGAGGCGCTTGGCCAACATCATGATGCTACCGTGATGCGCACTGCCGCGCAGGAACGATTTCCGTGGTACGAGCCAATTGTCGTTGTACCGAAACAGGCCGTGCGAGATGTACAGCCTACGCACATCGAGGTAGACGAACCGGAGGTTGTGATCGTCGCCGAGCCTGTGCATCGCGAGCAGCCGAGCGTGCTCCGCATGATCGATACGGCGCATCTTGTGAATGATGAGCGGATTATTCGCAGCGCGAGTGTTCGGTTGATTCCCGGACTCGAATACACGTCGTTGCGCTTCGAGAATCTGCGTACGCGCGGACGCCGCGACATTTCCTTCTTGAGCGATCCACCGCCATTTCGTTCGTTCCATACAATGCGTCGGATAACGCGCCCGACGGAGACATCAGGTGAACAACAGCGAGAGCCACGTAAGGCTGTATCATTAGAAGAGATTGCCTCTCGATTGGAACGTCGAACACGTATGCCTCGTGCAACGGAAGAAACCGAACACTCGCCTGCTCCGGAGCCAAACGGTCCGACGCTCATTACCGAGACAATTGCGCGTATCTATATGCAGCAGGGCTCCTACGATAGAGCTATTGATGCATTCCGTATGCTTCAGCGATCAAAGCCCGACAAGCATGCACAGTTTGAAGCATTGATAGCAGAGTGCGAGCGCGCTCGAGCATCGTAATCGATGATTCTCACTCGCTACATCCTTCGCGCGCATGTTGCACCGTTCGTCTTCGGTACATCGGTGATCATGAGTCTGTTTCTGGTGCAGTATATCATGCGGTGGGTAGATCAGCTTGCAAGCAAGGGATTGGACTTCGCAACGATTGGTGAGTTTCTGGTTCTCAATCTCTCGTGGATCGTGGTGTTAGCGATTCCGATCGGTGTGTTGTTCAGCACCGTGATGGCCTTCGGTGGGATGTCGGCAGCACACGAAACAACGGTGATGAAATCCTCAGGCATGGGCCTGTTCCAGATGATGCTGCCGGTGTTTGTGGTGAGTCTTGGATTATGGGGCTTTACCTTCTGGTACACCGATAACGTCCTGCCGGATACCAATCTGCGTCTTAGCGGCATGATGCGTGACATTCAGCGTGCAAAGCCAACGTTTGCAGTGGAGTCGGGTCAGTTCACAACGCACATCGAAGGCTACACGATTCTCGCACGCGATGTCGATACATCGGGCGTGATGACGGGCGTGACGATCTACGATGGCTCGCGTGCCGATCGCCGAACGATCGTCTCCGCTGATACAGGGCGTATGATGTTTTCGCCATCCTCCACACGGCTGGTTGTTCAGCTATTCCACGGCGAGATTCATCAATCGATGCCACGGCAACCGAACGACTATCGCGTTATCACCTTTGTTCGACATCAAATCGTTCTTCCAGCAGATCAGTTGTTCTTCCAGTCCACAGACGTATCGGGTTCTTCGCGAAGCGATCGCGAGATGAGTATTGCCGACATGTTCGAGATCGTTGATCGTGCGCAGACCGAGGAGCGGAGAGTTCAGCGTGAATTCGACTCGCTCTTAATCGAGCAGCAACGTGCCCTTTCACGTCCTGCACGTAGTGATTCGTCTGCTGTTACCTCGGGACAACAGCGCATACAGCAGGCCCTTCTGGGCGTATCGAGCATTCGGTCGAACCTCGAGAGTCTGTCGTACCGACGCGAGAGTGAACATGTAATGGCCAACACATATTTGGTTGAGATCTACAAAAAGTATGCGATCCCGTTCGCGTGCGTGATCTTCGTGCTGGTTGGCGCACCACTTGGAATGATCGTCAAGGGCGGCAGCTTCGGCACGAGTGCAATAATCTCGCTGGGCTTCTACATCCTCTATTGGATTTCGCTCATCGGCGGAGAGAAGCTTGCCGACCGCAACATCCTTGAGCCTGGCCTCGCAATTTGGTCGGGCAACATTCTCATTGGTGCCATCGGCATCGTTGTTGCCTACAAGGTGAACTACGAGGTTACACCGATAGCCGCTCTACGACAATGGTTTACGAAACGTAGCCGGGATTAGGTGCGTTACCAGACAAATCGATCAAGGGAAGCACTTGCCGCGGCAAAGGCCTCATCAACAGTCGCACCTGTCGCCGTGAGGTGACCCATCTTGCGGCCCATACGCACGTCCTTCTTACCGTAAAGGTGCAGAGCCACGGTATCGATGCGAAGCATTTCAAGCACGCTGTCAGGAATCCCACTACCAGTGCGTTCACCCAGCAGGTTAATCATGCAAGCAGCGGGAACGCGCATTCCCGCTGAGCCGAGTGGCATGTTTGTGACAGCACGAATGCAGTTCTCGAACTGCGATGTAAAGCACGCTTCGATCGTGTAGTGTCCGCTGTTGTGTGGACGTGGTGCGATCTCGTTGAAGACGATCTGATCGTCAACGGTGAGAAACATCTCAATGCCGAAGACGCCCACACCATTAACTGCTTCAACACATTGCACGGCGATTTCCTGCGCACGCTTCTGTAGATGTTCTTCGATGGGTGCTGGCGCGAGCACCGTTACGCAGATGTGACCCTGCTGAATGGTTTGCACGCAAGGGTACACGGCAACTTCGCCACGACGGTTTCGCGCAACCATCACCGCGAGTTCCTTTGTGAATGTCACAAATGATTCAGCCATGATTGGGCGTGGCTCTTCGCCTTCCATAAAGCGACGCCATACCATGTCGATCTCAGTTTCTCGACGGATCGTTGCATTGCCATATCCATCATATCCGAACTTACGCGTCTTGGCAACGAAGGGATAGCCATGTTGCTCGCCGAAGGCAACGAGATCAGCCTTTGTAGCGATCTCAGCAAAATGCGGCACGGAAACGCCAGCAGCCGACATTGTTGTTTTCTGCGTGAACTTATCCTGCACCAAACGCATCGTTGCTGGTGTCGGGAACACCAACCGACGTTCAGCGATCGTGTCGAGGATTTCTGGATCGATGAACTCATTCTCCAGCGTGATGATGTCCGACGCAGCGATAAACCGCTCAAGCTCTTCGGCATCCTTCCAACCACCGGGATACTCCAGCTTCGTCATCACACCGGCTGGTGAGTTCTCGCCGTGCTCAATAACGGCAACGCGCATACCCATACGATAGGCTTCCTGCGCCGTCATCTTTGCGAGCTGTCCGCCCCCTAAAATCCCGAGGGTGAATGGTTGCGATGGAGCATATATGGATGGTAGCATGTCGACGTGTCCTACGGTTGTTCAAGTACCACAACAGCAACGGCAACGGTTGTGGTATGACTCAATGTGACGTGAATGCGCATGTGACCCCATCGTTGTTGCATTACGTCCGATAGGACGATGGTTGGTTCACCGCTTGCAAGATTCCGAATACCGACAGATGTAAACGCCATACCCTCTCGCATGCCTGTTTTGATGGCCTTGCTGAATGCTTCCTTCGCTGCGAATCGCGCAGCATAGTGCAGAAAGCGTGTCTCGCCAAAGCGCTCACAGTAGGTAATCTCGTCGGACGTGAACACACGCTTCAGGAAGCGCTCACCGTATTCCTCGTACGAACGCTGGATGCGTGGTACGTCGGTGATATCAGTGCCGATGCCGTAGATCATGCTGCATTCTCACCAGATCAGTTCGAATTGGAGAGCTGGTCTTCCAAGAGCAGATAGGCCTTTATTAACTCATCGATATCGCCATCCATCACTGATTGCACATCGGTGATCTTGGTCTCTGTGCGATGGTCGTTGACCATGGTGTACGGCTGGAAGACATAGCTCCGGATCTGCGAGCCCCATTCAATCTTCTTCTTGGTGCCCTCAATCGCTGCCTTGGCAGCCTCTTCTTCTTCGCGACGTCGTTGATAGAGTTGCGACTTGAGCATCTTCATTGCGCGCTCACGGTTTTGAAACTGCGAACGCTCTTGCTGACAACTCACGACGATACCGGAAGGCATGTGACGCAGTCGAACAGCCGTTTCAACCTTGTTCACGTTCTGTCCACCCTTACCGCCCGAGCGGAATGTGTCCATCTCGACGTCAGCTGGGTTGACTTCGATCGCTACGTCATCTTCGACTTCAGGATACACATAAACCGATGAGAACGATGTATGCCTGCGAGCGTTGGAGTCATAGGGACTAATGCGTACCAAGCGGTGTACGCCATTCTCAGCCTTGAGGTAGCCATATGCGTACGGTCCGCGAATCTCGAGCGTACAGCTCTTGATACCGGCAGCTTCACCGGGTTGCTCATCGGCGAGGTACACCTCATACTTGTGTGCCTCGGCCCATCGCGTATACATACGCATGAGCATTTCCGCCCAGTCCTGCGCTTCCGTGCCCCCTGCCCCAGCGTTGATCGTGAGGATAGCATTGCGGTTATCGTCGGGACTCGACAGGATCTTCTTGAGTTCGAGCTCGTTAACGGCGTTTTGCGAGCGATCAAGTTCCGCGACAATGTCGGACTCCATCGATTCATCCGAGGCTTCCTCGGCGAGTTCGATGAGTGCTTCAACATCACCAACAGACTGAACGGCGGATTCCCATGAAGCAACCCATTCCTTGAGCGTGGCAGCCTCCTGCATCAGCTTCTGCGCTTTTTGGGCATCATCCCAAAAATCAGGAGCCTGGGAGAGCATCTCGTGCTCTGCTATCTCGTCGCGCTTGCGATCGATGTCAAAGGAACCTCCGCAATTGGTCCACGCGCTCGCGGAGTTCTGAACTTCGTGTCTTCTGTGGTTCAAACATAGGCTGCAAAGATACGGCGGATCAGAGCAACGGACCGCTCACGGAGATCGACCAACCAAATGATCCGCGCACTACTTGGGGTCCGACGGGCCACATGGCATCAAATCGCAGCACCAACAGGTCGCTCACAAACGACGGGATACGCGCCACACCAAAGCCTGCTTCCATGTACACACCGGGCGTCGAGTCGAACACCGAGCCGGCCACCACGGGCGCTGAACGCTGCGTTGTGCTCAGTGCAGCAAATCGTCCGATCAGATCCACACCACGTCCATTCGAGAACGTCGGGAGTCCAATTGCCCTCCACCAGAGATCCGAAAAGCTATGTTCGGCAATAGCTGATGCAAATTCGGTACCGGCAAAGGCATTGATGGGAACCGTCATCATGTTTGCAGCCGATCCAAGCACAGGAAAGCGACGCATCACGATAAAGCGCTGCTGCACGGGCGTGGTGGTCGCCTGCAAGCCGCCCTGGACGTTCACGCGCAATTCCATCGGAACATAGCCTGTGCGAAAGGTTGGAACCGTGAGATCCACACTTCCTCGCACGCCCCAGAACTCACGTCCGGTGATCTGCTCACGTCCCACAAACGCATCTGCTCTACCGCGAACTGGTTCGGTGGAACCACCAAAGAATCCACCACCGGATTGTTCAAACACACCAACACCGAGCTTGATCATCTGATATGTACCTGGATCGATCGACACGGATCCACGTGACGGCTGTTCGAGCAACGGCATCATGATGTGATGCTGTGTCGAGGCACTTGCTTCGAGCGTTACACGCTGCACACGTGCGCGTGCACCAAGCGTCCACCCATCAACACGATAGAAATCATAGTAGTCGGGATAGATCAGGTAGCCCGGATTGAGAAAGTCCAGAGCTCGAATGAGCACTTGATACTGCTGCATTGCAGCGATTGATGATTCAACAGCACCCGTGATGCTGAGTCGTGTTCCACCCTCACGATAGAGATCCACATCGACACCAACACGACCGACGCGCGTACTCGCACTTCCAAATCCCGCAGTCGCCTCAACACGCGTGTGCGGCAGTGTTACGGCGAGTGTTCCACCGTAGACAAATCGCGTAAACGTTGAACGGTCAACGAATGGTGTAACTCCAACACCCACACCACCGAGGTTCACAGAGAACATTCCAGCCGAGCTAATGCCGAGCGGTGATGATTCCTCATCATCACCTCCAGCCTTCTTGATACTGTCTTGCTGTGCATAGATCTTGCGCTCAGATTCCGTTGCTTCTGCAAACGCGTACTGATCCCAATACTCCGACCGCGCGCTATCGGCTTCGTCATCGACGGACACTGTAGATGGTCCGTTCCGCATCCGAACACGTGCGCCGCCCACGCGCGTGGTAGTTGACGTATTCTCGGTTGAATCTGGCGGATTCAGTAACGAGTCTGGTATTGGCATATTCACACGCACGTCGGTGACGTTTGTCTGTGCGCTGACGTCGAGGCTGATTTCGGCAATGCCCATGAGGATCACAACGCGTGCACGACCGCGCACCTGCTGATACGTCGGCGCCCAAATGCTATCATTCACACGATCGTAGTTCTGCTCGAACTGCAGATCCTTGATAAACGGAAATGCTGTCTCTTGCGAGGGGGCAAACTTTGCCGCGATCACATGGTATGTGCCTTCAACAATCGTCAGTGTTCCCTCGAAACCAGGGAACACACGCGACCGAGGTTCAAAGGCCAACTCGTACACCATCTGATCTCCGAGCACACGCTTGCCGAGCAGACGGTATGTGTATTCGTCGAGTGCATCTTCGCCAAGGGGCGTTACAAGCCGCGTCGAGAGGATGCGCACTTCATCCTGCATGAAGTCGAAGAAGCTATCGAACACAGCGAGATTGTTTTGCGCCGCAATGTTTGCTGTTTGCCGACGCTGTAGGATGCGGATGTGCTTTTTCTTCTCGGGTTGACGCTGATCGTAGATCTTCGAAAAGGTTTCAGTAATGATGCCTTCTTCGGGCAGACCCGTCTCATCGCGACGCGTGCCATCGACATCGATCTCTGCTTTGAGCTTGGAGTACGTGGTACTCTCGATCGTTGTGATACGTCGAGCATTCTCGTCTTTGCGCTCGATGGCGCGACGAATGATCTCTTCAGGTGTAATGTCGCCCACAACCTTCACACCAATGAGCGTCAGACCCGACGACGGCAAGAGGATGCGCATGCCGGCTTGGTTTGTATCAACCGGCACGATGATCTCGCGATACCCCACACTTCGCACGCGAAGTTGTGTCGTTGCTGCCGGCAGTGGCAATCGGAACCGTCCGCCCCCTCGCGTGTATGCCCCGGTAGTGCTCCCATCGGCTCGCACAGACGCGCCGTTGATCGGCTCACCCGTGGCACTATCAACAACCACACCCGTGAGTGGACGTCGAACATCTTGTGCGGCAAGGTGCAACGTGGCACAGATAAGGACCGCGAGGACATATCGGAGGTTGACCATAGGAGTGCCAGGTACGCATTAAACGAGGGAGTGTTGCAAACCTACTAACGGTTTTTTCCGCAAGTTGACACCTATGAACTACGCCGTACTTCTCCTAATCGTGTGCGCGCTCGCGTCCGCACGCTCCACAGCCGTTGAGCAGGAATACACATGGTCGCGCGACGTGGCCAAGATTGTGTACAGCAAATGTACGCCGTGCCACCGCGAGGGTGAGATTGCTCCAATGCCCCTTACCACGTATCAAGAAGTGCGTGACGTTGCGCTGTCGATCAAGCATGAAGTTGAAGATCGTCACATGCCACCATGGCCACCTGAACATGGTATCGGATCGTTCCTCGGCGTTCGGTCACTGACCGATAACGAGTACAACACATTGATTGCATGGATCGATCAAGGTGCCGCTCCCGGTGATCTCTCGCAAGCACCACCTCCACCAACATTTCCATCGGGCTCGCAGCTCGGCACGCCTGATCTGGTTCTTCGCATGGATGCGAAGTGGCGCATCGAGGGCAACAACAAGGATGTGTATCGGTACTTCGTGTTGCCGACGGAACTGACACAGGATCGCGATATCGCTGCAATTGAGTTTCGTCCCGACAATGCGAGTGTCGTCCATCACGTGCTGTACTTTGTCGATACAACAGGTACTGCACGACGACGTGATGCCGAAGATCCTCTGCTGGGATATGCTGGATTCGGCGATCCAGGTTTCACATCCGTGACATCACTCCTGGGATGGGTACCTGGCGCACAGCAACTCTTCTATCCTCCCATGATGGGTGCGCGATTGCACAAAGGATCTGATCTCGTCATTCAAGTGCACTACGCACCATCGCCGTTCGAACAGTTCGATCAGTCGTCGGTGAACATCTTCTATCAACGTTCATCAGATGTTCGACAGATCAACGAGACCTCGATATCGCCACGTCAGCTCCCGAATGGCGTCTCTTTTGTCATCCCTGCAAACACTCTGCGTGAGTTCACGGGGTCGTTCAAGGTACCCGTCGACGTAAGTCTGATCGGCATCGCTCCCCACATGCACCTACTCGGTAAGGCAGCGCGTGCATACGCCGTTACGCCAAGCGCCGATACGATTCAGCTGATCAAGATTCGTTCATGGGATTTTCACTGGCAAGGGGGCTATGCCTTTACCAGACCTGTGAAGATTCCACGCGGGTCGACGATCTACTACAGTGCGTCGTACGATAACACAACGAACAATCCCGAGAATCCGAATACGCCCCCACAGGTTGTGCGATGGGGCGAAGCCACAACCGATGAGATGTTCTTGTGCTACTTCCACTGGCTTCCCTACCAAGCTGGTGATGAGTCGATCGATATGAATACACCGCTGCCAACATCGGTGATCACCTTCCACGAGCGTACAGCATCGTCGACTTTTACAGTGCATCCATCACCAGCACGGGATCACATCGCGTACACGCTGATCGCAGAGCGGACCGGAGATATCACGTTGGAGATCATCGATGCGCAGGGAATCATAGTCGACATATCGAAGGCCAGCCATCACATTGATGCTGGGGTGACTGCCGATCGCATCAACACAAAGCATCTACCTGCTGGGGCCTACGTGCTTCGTGCTCGTGGCACCATTGACGCATCAACGTCGTTCGTTATCCAACGATAAGGCCGCGCTCAATCCCAGACATAGCGCTCGTCGTACTGGATTCCTTCCTGCTCTAGAACAGCGCGGTGCTCGCGTTCAAATGAGCGCTTACGATGATGCTCTTCTTGGTTGTCAATGTAACGGAGCAGCGTGTTGAGTCCGGAGGCTCTCACCGAGAATGCAGCATAACCTGTTTGCCACCTGAATCTGGACAATCTCGGTGATTGTGTCTTCAGCCACCGCGATGACGATGACTTCAGCTCCTGAACAAGACTCGCTATCGTAATCTTGCGTGAAAGACGTACTGCCAGATGCACGTGATCCGCAACGCCCCCTGCGCGGTAGCACTCGCACCCTCTGCTACGTGCAACAGCGGAGAGATATGCAAAGAGCGCAGGCCGCACCTCGGGATAAAGGAGCGGGGCCCGATACTTCGTGCTGAAGACGATGTGCAAAAGCACGTTGGTAAGCGATTGCGGCATTGATCTCTCACATGAATTGTGCAATGATTTCCATGTGAACGTCGTGGATTGTACACGATGAAACGTGACATGATCGAATACGTCATCATCGAATACCCGGGGCGTTGCCCCGGGCTGGGATAGTTCGCGCCGTTGGCGCTCGATGTCTTGTAGGGCCGAAGGCCCGATCTATATCCGGCTGGGGCATCGCCCTAGCCGATAGAAGGCGCTCGAAGGCAATTAGGGCCGAAGGCCCGATCTATATTGGGCTGGGGTAACACCCCAGCCACGCATTACAAGCCCCCTTATCAAACAATAAGGCCGCGCCGAGCACGCATGTTCTGTTCTTGTTGTTTGATGAGTTCAGGAGCAGCGCCGAGAAATGCGAGAACGTGAGTGAACACGCTGATGCTTGATTCAAACTCTTCGACGATCACGAGATCAGCGCCCTTCTCTTGCACTGCGCCGCAATCTTGGAGATAGCGAGAGCGGACAATGATCTGTACGTCGGGACGCATGCGGCGAATGGTTTCAACTCCGCGCACAAGTGCCATCGTGTTGTTGATCGCAACGATCACGACGGCTGCGTCGCGCACCCCTGCGCGTGCAAGTGTAGGTTCATCGGTGATATCACCTGCGACAATGGGTTCTCCTCGTTCGCGTAGGTGCGCAACGGTATCGCGATTGAGCTCAAGCATGCCGTAGGGTATGCCTGTTTGCTTGAATACGTCTGCTACGTGTGTTCCAAGAACACCAGCGCCAATGATGACAACCATGGGTTTGGCGCGATCCTCTGCTGTCACGTTAAGCTTGATCATGCCACGCTCATCATCGATGCTCCACCTTCGGAGAGCTGGGATTGCGTGTGCAAGGGGCACGATACGCTCGGCTACATAGGGAGCTAGGGTGACAAGCGTAGGTGTGATCATCATTGTTGCGATGACTGCAACGAGCATGTTCTGGAAGTCGGTCGATGCAATGACTTCGTACTCGAGTCCGAGCGAGATGAGAAGGAACGAGAACTCACCAACCTGCGCGAGAATCATCGCTGCCATCACGGCGGTACGAATCGGCAGCCGCAGCGCAATGAGAATGACTGCAACGACTACGGCGTTGGCAAGAAGCACGAGAATAGCCGACCCAACATTTGTCGGGAGCGCAACAAGATTGATCTTCACCAGAAGTCCAACCGAGAGGAAGAACACACTGGTAAAGGCATCTCGCATCGGCTGGAGGGCTTTCTCAAGCACATGGCTTTCTTCACTTCCCGCTATGGCCATGCCTGCGATGAAGGCTCCGAGCGCCATGGAGAGACCAGCCATCGACGTAATCCAAGCAGCACTGAAGCACAGTCCAAGCGCACCCAGAATAAGGACTTCTTGATGCTGCGTTCGCGTAACGTAGGCCATAACTCGAGGCATCAGCAAACGCATACCCACAAGCAGTCCGCCAGTTACCACAACCAGAACTACGATACGAGCGATAGCATCAATAGCCTCGATGCTACCACCTACTAAGCTCATGATCGACTGTGTGAGGATTGTTGGATAAGAATAGCGCCATTCACTCCGAGATTCGATCCTGCCCAATAGCTGGCAACATATGCACCTGTACCAATCACAGCACCGCTAAGCAGCACTTGTATCGGTCCACCGACGAAGACAATCGTTTTTAACTTTCGCATGTCGTCAATCGAGAACTCAAGTCCGATTGTGAACAGTAGCATCACAATGCCGAGCTCAGAGATCGCGGAGATGATCGTATCCTGCTCGACAAGTCCGAAGCCAGATGGACCAATGATGAGCCCCGTTGCGATCAGGCCGATGATAGGGGGCAGCTTTACGCGCTGGAAGATGGTGATGACAGCCAGTGCTGCAAGACAGAGAAGCACGAGCTCATCGAGAAACTCAAGGGTGTGCATTGCGCGCTCCGAATGCTGCCGTTCCTACACGCACAATAGTCGAGCCTTCGGCTATTGCCCATGCAAGGTCGCTGGACATTCCCATCGATAGCTCCGATCGTGTGCCATGTGTTGCGTCATAGCCGTCGCGTATACGCCTAAGCGTGGCGAAACATGCGCGGACCGTTGCTTCATCATCACTCAATGCACCGATCGTCATGAAACCGGCAATCCGCAGTGCCGTGCACGTTTGGACATGCTCGATAAGCGTCGAAACATCCGCTGGCGCAACGCCATGCTTGGATGCTTCACCAGACGTATTGACTTCGATCATCACATCGATCGATGTTGATCGTTTCTCACATGCCCGCTGTACTTCATCGGCAAGCGCGATGCGGTCAATCGATTGAATACATGCGACACGTCCGACGACATCACGGACCTTATTCGTTTGAAGATGTCCGATGAAGTGCCATGTGACCGGAAGATCAACGAGTGCATCCACGTTAGGGACAAGCTCTTGAACGCGATTCTCACCGAAGAAATGCTCTCCGGCAGCAAGCGCCTCGCGCAATGTCTCAGGTGACTGCGTCTTTGTGGCGAGCATCAACCGCACCTCATGAGGGTCACGTCCTGCTGCTTCCGCAGCGGCACGGATTTGTTCATGGATGCGCGTGAGGTTGGTGCGGATATCCTGCATGACGCAAAGTTACCCCTTTGTGCAGGGGCACACCGTTATTACTTAGCCACGGTAAATGATCGCGTTCGAACATCAGCAGCATGCGTTGCAGTGAACACATAGATGAGTTGCCATAGATCTCGCCTGTGCCATAGTACCAGGTATTGCGCTTGCCCTGACGGACATCCTGAGCAAGACAGGTAACAGAGTGCAATTGAAACGGACGTGTGGTGAGCTTCCATGTGCTACCGGAGTCAGTGGTTTTCCATACGCCCCCTGACACCGCACCTGCGAGCATCGTGGCGTCGTTGGCGACATCGAAAGCAATCGCACGCGTACGACCACCAATGTTTGCCGGACCGCGATGCGTCCACGCACCATACTGCTGAACGTCCTCACTTTGCTTCGTAGCAGCCAGAACTGCTGCAGTGGATCCTGGCAGCTGTTCCGCGAAGGCAAGCTCGCGATCACGTATTCCCGCTGGGATGACACCTGTTACAAGATCACGATATTTCAGGAGCGCAAACTCACGTCGTCCCTGTAGCGTCTGTCCATCGCCTGATCGCTCTGAAGCGCAGCCAAGCACAAGCGCTGCGGAGAGACCAACGGCGGCAATGCCACGTAGAATGTTCATCGTCGTACCAACTTGATAAGTGTTTGCATCATTGACGTTCCGACAACACCTGTAAGAGCGAGCGTTCCCAGATAGATCGGAAGCGCGAGAAGTTCCGCAGGTATTCGAAGAGCATGGTCGATTGGAATAACCATCACTCCCGCATAGATCACAGCAGTTGCAATAACAGTCGCAGCGACGCGACGCAGATCATACGCGATCGGGTAGATGCGACGTTGCACGACGTACAGGATTCCTGCACTTGCCAGATACGACGCGACCTTCGCCCAGGCGGCACCCTCCATGCCGAACATCGGCACAAACACCAACGTCGCAACAACGCTGATCACAGCTGCCACACCAGTAGCTATAGGAAACCACGAGGTCCGCTTGGTGATGTGAAAACCAGCAGCCATGTTGATGAAGACGCCGTTGAAGTAGTAGGCGAACAGGACGATTGGTACGATGCTCAAACCGGACCAGTAGGCTTCATTCACAAACCGTCCGCCAACGAATGGTAAGGCCACGATGTGCGGCATGGCTAGACTGGTCACAAGGAATATCACGCCACAGACAGCCGTGAAGATGGTCAGCACGCGCGCAAAGAGCGTTGGCGCATCAGGATCATCTCGGTGGTTCAGGTAGAATGGCTTCCACGCATACTCAAACACCGTAACGAACATCATCATCGGTATGGCAAGGCGGAAGTTCGTCTGGTACACGCCCACTGCTGCGCTTCCCATAAGGAGCATCATGATTGGTCGATCAGCAACCTGCACCATGATCGACGAAAAATTCGATGGCACTGTAGGCAATCCAAAGCGTAGCATTTCACGCAAAAGTGCCGTGCAGGTGCTCCACTCACGACGAAGTGTTCCAAGCACACCACGATAGTGCGGCACGAAGAACAGCAAGGTTGTCGCGCTCCCAAGGATTCCCGCGAGAATCACACCTTCCATGCGCCATTGGAGTATCACGACGAAGAGCACGTTCAAGGCGACGGTCATCACGATCGATACCAACCGAAGCACAGCAAACGTGCGTGGTCGTTGCTGCATGCGAAGACGGGCAAATGGGATGAGGACGATTGCATCAAGCAACGGAATCAGCGATGCCAACGCTACAAACCACGCACCTTCTGCACCGAGCTGGAGCAATGGGGACGCAGCGATAGGAGCCGCCGCGAGCACTGTCAGTCCTGTAACGACGCAACCAATCGCTACGACGGTTGCAACAGCAACGGCATAGACACGTCGGTTCTGTGCATCGTCTGAACGCTCCCAAAACCTCATGAATGCCGGTTCCATGCCGAGCGAGTACACAATGTTGACAAAGGCAATCATCGCATACAGGGCCGTCACATCGCCGATTTCCTCTTTCGAAAGGTAATTCGTGTACAGTGGAGTGAGCAGGAACGTAAGGAACCTGCCCAACACGGTGGACACACCGTAGACGAGAGTATCAGAGGCAAGTGCGCGAATCTTTGACTGCATGGCAGACAGCGTTGGTGTGCGGCAGCGATGGAACGTAGATTTGTGAGTCTGCAAACATAGGTCAGGTCAACATGCGTACACGGCGTTTTCTGCTTTCTGCAGTACTCATCCTCACGGGAGTCTGCACTCACCTCATCGCACAGGTTCCGTCTACCCTCGAGGGTATGCGACTCTACAAGCACGCTGAGTATCTCGCGTCCGACAGCTGCACGGGTCGTGCACCCGGTACGCGTGGCATCGAAAACGCCGCAGCGTATCTGATCGATCAGCTCACGACATTTCAGGTGCAACCGGCTGGTCGTGACGGATATCGCGATACATTTCGACTGACGTCAGGCGTGGCACTGGGTGCCGACAACACAGTGACGTATGAGGTGCGCATCGAACGCCCGGGCATTCCGCTTGATCAAGTGAAGCCGACGAAACTCGGTTGGAAGGTCGGCGTCGACTATCAGCCATGGGGCTTTTCAGAGTCGGGCACAGCAACGGGCGACGTGGTGTTTGCCGGTTACGGCCTCACATCGCCAACCTATGATGACTTCGCATCGATCGATGTAAAGGACAAGATCGTCGTCATCCTGCGCGGTGTTCCGAAATGGGCAGCGAAGGACCCCGTGTACTCACAGCAAGCGTCAGTTCGCTCGAAGGCGACACGCGCTCGCGATAAGGGCGCACGTGCGGTGATCTTCGTCAACGAGCGTGGAGATTCAGCAGATGTGCTAGCGCGCTTCGGACTCGACAGGTTAGGAAAGAACTCTGGCATTCTCGCATTGCAGGCGCGTCGCTCATCCTGCGCCAAGATCTTTCCACCAAAGGGTACATCGCTGTTCGTCGCCGAAACCGAGATCGAGAAGACAAAGAAGCCGATGTCCTTTGTCTTGGGGAACACGCGAGCAACAGTTACAACATCACTCGTCTTCAACGAGAGCATTACAAGTAACATCATCGGATTGATCCCCGGCTCCGACCCATCGGTATCGAACGAATACGTTGTGATCGGCGCGCACTATGATCACCTTGGCATGGGCGATGAAAACTCGCTCGCAGCCTCCCCTGCACCCGCCATCCACTATGGCGCAGACGATAATGCCTCGGGCACAGCTGGCATGCTTGAGCTTGCCATGCGGTTTTCAGAAGAGCCATCACGGCGCGCGATTGTTGTGATGGGTTTCAGCGGCGAAGAAAAGGGGCTTCTAGGTTCAAAACACTGGGTTTCCAATCCGACGCTTCCGCTGTCGAACGTCACAGCCATGATCAATCTCGATATGATTGGTCGGATGACGAATAAGAAGCTAAACATTCAAGGTGTCGGGACGTCGCCAGTGTGGCCAGCGCTGATCGATTCGGCCAAGGTTGGTACGCAGTTCACGATTTCGACAACGGCCGATGGATTTGGTCCGAGCGATCACTCATCCTTTACCGCTAAGGGAATTCCTGTGCTCTTCTTCTTCACAGGGCTACATAGCGATTATCACCGACCAACCGATACGCATGACAAGCTTAATGCAGATGGTCAGGCCGCGATTGTTAGCATGGTAGAGAACATTGTTCGCCGTGTGGCCGATGCGCCAAAGCGTCCGGAGTTTGCTCAGGGTGCCGATAGACAGTCGGCGTCGCAGTCTTCTAGCATTGCACTTAAGGTGTCCTTCGGCGTAGTTCCTGACTATAGCGATGATCCGCAAGGTCTGCGCATCACTGGTGTGAAGGCAAAATCTGCTGCTGAGAAGGCCGGCCTGAAGGGCGAGGATGTCGTCACGAAGATGGGCGCAACAACCATCAAGAACATCTACGATTTGATGACAGCGCTGGGCGCGTTCAAGCCCGGCGACACAACAGAGGTAACGGTGCTTCGCAACGACAAGCCTGTGACAATGAAGGTCACCTTCGGCGGTAAGTAAGCAACGATGCGCATTGCCATCAACGCGCGGTTCCTACTCTCGAATAAGCTCGAGGGTCTCGGATGGTATACCTATGAGATCACCAAGCGACTCGTTGAGCAGCATCCCGACGTTGAGTTTGTGCTGTTCTTCGACCGAGCCTTTGACAATCGATTTGTCTTCGGACCTAACGTAACGCCCGTCGTGCTCCGTCCACCGGCACGACACCCCTTCCTCTGGATCGCGTGGTTCGAATGGAGTATTCATCGCGCACTCGCGAAGTACAAACCCGATGTGTTCTTCTCACCCGATGGATTTCTGTGTCTAGGTACGGACGTTCCGTCTGTGCCTGTGATACACGACCTAAACTTCGAACACGACGATTGGTTCATGCCGCGGCTTGTACGATGGTACTATCGCACATTCATGTCAGAGTTTGCATCAACAGCCGCACACGTCATTACGATCTCTGACTTCTGTCGCGATGATATTCATGATCACTATCATGTTTCACGTGAGCAGATCACGCGGATCTACAACGGCGTCAATCAGGACTTTCACGTACTATCACCAGAACAACGCTCAGCGGTTCAGCAGCGCGTCGCTGATGGTGATAGGTACTTCGTTGTTGTTGGCGCTCAACATGCACGCAAGAACATCGCGCGTATGCTGATAGCGTTCGACCGGTATTGTGACACGCACGGTGCAACGCATCGCCTTGTGCTGGCAGGTTCCAACTCGGGTTGGGACACAGAGATTATGTCCGCATACAACGGAATGAAGCATCGGTCGCGCGTTGTGATCACCGGACATCTTCCGCAGGCAGAGCTCGTTGAAGTGGTTGGTTCAGCCGATGCACTTCTGTTCGTGAGTTTGTTCGAAGGCTTTGGATTGCCCGCCGTGGAGGCCATGCGTGCCGGTGTTCCTGTGATCACGTCAACAACGAGCTGCCTACCTGAGGTAGTTGCCAATGCTGCGCTGTTATGCGATCCAATGTCCATCGACGCTATCTGTTCCGCAATGCATCACATCACAGGCGATGCATCACAGCGAGAGCAATTGATTGCCGCGGGCCATGCACGTGCAGAGGCCTTCTCTTGGGATCATGCAGCCGAGCAGGTTTGGAACGTGCTCGCCGCAGCAGCTCGCACTACTGATGTGCGCCGGCCCACGCGATGATTGCCATCGCATAGACGCAGTCATTCATCTCATGCTCCTTGAGCTTATCAATCGTATCGCCTTCAGTATGGTGATACCAGAAGTAGCGATCGCCTTGGACGTCCAGGCCCATGAGCACCGCACCATACTTCTTAAGCGGCCCAATATCTGCTCCACCACCACCGGTTTCGATGCGGTTCGCATTGATGGGTTCAAGTAATGTTGCCATCTCTTCCATGTACTGGCGGTAGGCACCGGTATCACTGCAATTGAAGCCAGTTGGGGCAAATGTACCCGCATCGCTTTCGATCGCGAGAACATGTCGATCGTTCTTCGTCAGTTCGGCATAGGCATTTCCACCACGGAGGCCATTCTCTTCGTTCGTCCAGAAGCATACACGGATCGTGCGCTTCGGACGCAGACCGAGCTGACGCATCATGGTCAGGGCGCGCCAGGCGACGAAACATCCACCGGCATCATCCATCGCACCCGTCCCGAGATCCCACGAATCGATATGGCCGCCCATCACAACCACTTCGTTCGGGAGTTCCGAACCCTT
>CAMCXP010000018.1 GCA_945883395.1 Melioribacter roseus P3M-2 | reverse complement strand
CTTCAAGTGCACCATGGCGAGCTTCTCCATGCGGTGTTTTGGTGCGCGCACCACTGTTGCGCCGAGACCACGACGAAGCGTTGCCGAGCGAAGCGAATTCTGTAGATCAACGATAAGATCGTAGGAACCACCCCATTGTCCGCTCAATGATTCGAGCATTTCCAATTTTAGTTCGTCGATCCCTGATTCCGATGCGTGCACCGATGGCACGGACCACAGAAGCGTTACCTGTGGATTGTTTGCCCATACGCCAGAAAATCGGTCTGCCACCGCCACGTCAATGCGCGCATCGGGATACGTACAACGCAGTTGCCGCAATAGCGGCGTTGCGAGTACAACGTCGCCCATTGATGTGAGGCGTATAATGAGAATAGAGCGCATGACTGCAAAGTTGCGATCAATTACGATCTTTGCACCAACACCATTTTCTGGGAACCCAACGAATGCGCTTTTCCGTAGAACAAGACGACGAGCTGGTGGTTTTTGCCATCAAGGAACCGATGCTGGATTCAACAAATGCTCCTGACGTCAAGAGCGAGTTGTTGATTCTATGTCAGCCGTCGGTGAAGGCACTCGTGATCGATCTCACGATGGTACTGTTCTGTGATTCGCAAGGGCTGTCGTCCATCCTGCTGGCTCACCGCCAGATGAAAGAGCACGAGGGCTTCGTGGTGCTTGTTGGCGTGCAGGAGCCTGTCCGAAATCTCTTCCGCATTTCACAGATCGAGTACCTGTTTGAATTCCAGCCATCGACTGTCGACGCAATTGCCTGGCTGCAGTCGTAGGAGCGATGTCGTGGCGGGTTAGTTCTTTTCCGGTAGCGGAAGCGAGCCTGGGATACCCATCAGCGGAAAATCCTTGCGCAGCGGATAAAGCTGCGTACCCTGATCGTCCATGAAATCTTCAGGCATATAGAACCGGCGAAGGTCCGGGTGTCCATCGAACGTAATGCCATACATGTCATACGTTTCTCGCTCATACCAGTTGGCCGCTTCATAGACGTCCACCACAGTTGGGACATGCGGAGCGTCTTCGCGAACCGCAACCTTGATGCGTACACGCGTCTTATGCTCGAGTGAGTACAAGAAGTACACCACCTCGAAACGATCCGGCGTCTTGGCCCAGTCGATCGCTGTGATATCGATCAGCTGCGAAAACGACATCTGAGGATTATCGTTCAGCTCGTGAAGCACATCTATGAGCTGGCTCTTCGGCACTGTTATTGTCAAATCACCATGATGCTCAACTGGTGTGACATCAGATGCAACAGCTTTGACGACATTGATAATATCGAAGAATGTTTGCGCCATTAGAGACCTCAAGAAGTAGGATCAGACGTTTTCGAAGACGAGCGCGTGCGCACCCATTCTGGGACAGTACGGAACACGATGTCCCACAACGGAGTGCTCACACCATATGCTGTATGATCATCCATGAAGTGGTGCTTCATGTGATACTGTTTTAAGAACCGACCAATGTGCGACGTCATCGGGAAATGATGTGTTGCGTAATGGATCGAATCGTATGCAACATAGCCAAAAATAAAACCGCTGTACAGGGCGTTATTGAATGGAGACCAGACTGCTGCGAAGGTACCGTAGAATACCATTGCCAGCGGAATACTCACAAGGAGTGGCATAACAAGACGCGTCGAATCCCTCGGGTAATCGTGATGAATACCATGTACGAGAAAATGGACACGCTGTCCGAACTCTGTTGTCGGCGTAATGTGGAAGGCCCAACGATGAATAACGTACTCAACGAGCGTCCAGACCAGCACTCCCAAGCCAAACACGCCAAGGCTCGACCATATGCCGATAGGTTGTGACCATCCACCACCTACCACACTCGCATACATCGTCAGCACAACCACCGGGAGGAACACAGCCAAGGGCGTCGCGGGGTGGATATGCGAGAAATATTCGAGAACCGGGTTCTTGAAGATCCGGACGGTCTCGTCTTTATTCGATACAAACATTGAACCCATGACGCAAAAATATGTCGCCGCGCTAATTCAACCCTAAGGCGCGGTGCATATCATCTCCATAATCGGTGTAAATCTCATCGCCCGGCTTGATCGTACGCGTCGCGACGATAAAAATGCGGCTACCAAACACGACATACTCAGCATTCGGCTTCTTCCCTGAACCATGATAGTCACAGGCGTAGCGGGCCACCCCGCTGGTGGTCTTGGCAGCATCAATCACAAACCGCTCAGACAGCTGAATACCATAGGATCCAAGGGCATCCAAGGCATAGCGACGGTCGTACTGATCGGTCGTGAGCTTCTCGCCTGTGTACTCTACAATTCGCTCGTCGGCGGCAAACTTCCGGTCTGCGAACAGACCCATTCCAGCTCTCTTGATGAGACTCTTCTTGACCGAAACGCCGAAGTGCTCCTTGGTGTGCTGCGCACAATATGGATGCGTAACACTGGTCATGCGCTTGCACTGACCGTTGTCGCCTCGATGCGCACAGCGGCGCGTAACCTTTACTGAGTGTCGCTTCATAGTCCGCGAATATACCCCAAACGTCGGTGCTCACGCGTAGCGACTCAGAACCGCAGATCGAGCATCACCATGAAATTGCGCCCAGCCTGCACGAAGTACGTAGGCACGGTCGACGTACCATCGAACGTAGAACCACCGTTGGTGACGATCATGCGATCGAGCAGGTTGTTGGCCATCACGCCGATGCGATGTTCCCCTGCGACGTTCCACCACAGACGGGCATTCATGTCGACGACTTCCGGAAGTACAAGTCCAGTAGCATTGGTGAGATCTGTGAACGACGACGAAATGTACCGTACACCAGCTTCGATGGAGAGTTGGTCAAGGGGCTGATAGCGGAGCGTCGCCAGCACTTGTGCCGATGGTGTGAGGATGGGCGTGACGTTGGTGAACACGGTATCGAGGCCGATGTTTTCAGGTGCAAATCGTGCTACGTTCGATGTCATGAGCGTCGCTGCAATCTCGGCCTGCAACGTGCGATGGAGGCGCACCGTCGACATCACCTCGAGTCCGAGACGACGACTTGATTCAACGTTCTTGCGGAGCTGCACGAACAGCTGATCGATGTACGGTCCGATTGGCGCGATCTCGTCGGTGAAGAACATGGCAAAGGCGGTGACGTCAAGCGAGAATTCTTCACTCGCAGCGCGGAAGCCTAGCTCGAGATCGTCAACATGCTCAGGGCGTACCGTGTTCGGCGTGCGAAGAACAGGCAGATTCGCATCTGTGATTTGCGTGCCCCCTAACAAGTCGAACCTGGTTGGCTCACGACTCGTGCGACCGAACGATGCATAGATGTCTGACTCAGATGAGAGCGCATATCGTGCACCAACGCGTGGATTGACAAATGTCCATCGGTGCTCAGGAAGCGCTTCTGTAACAACGAGCATGCTTGGTGCTGAAAACGACATCGATACGCTGCGGACTTGCACATCGGCGAGGAAGCTCAATCCACCAAGCGTATACTCAGCGCGAGTAAATGCGGAGAGTTCATTCTTTGTTGTGCGATCATCGTAGTATGGACGGTTGAACTCGGGCGCAACCGTCTCCCAGTTACGACGTCGGAACGTGTAGGCGTGAAGACCCGCGCGAAGCGTGAAGTCACCCTTACGAACATCGATGCGCGCCATCGCACCATAGTGGCGATTCTCGAGTGGATAGTTGAGGAGCGTGAGGGCAGTTGTATCACGAAAGCCAGTGAAGAAGTCGCCCCCTGCCCCTCCCATGTATGCCGTAGCTGAGACTACAGCGTTTTCGTCGAGCACGTGCTGATATGCAAGCGACACAAGATGCTGTCCGAAGTCGTCGACATCCGCACTATCGTTCAGGTTTGTGCGCGGGTCTGCATCGGCCAGCACCTTCGGCACCGGATAATATCCGAGTTCATTCTGCGTGCGTCCCCACAGACCAGTGAGCTGGAGCGAGTTTGTGTTCGTCGCATCCTGCCAGCGGGCTGCAACGTGGGCGGAGTTCGCAGTTGTTCCCGTGTGACGTCGGTATCCGTCGGTCGAAAGCGTTGTGAATCGTGTGTACATATTGACCGAGCTGTCGATCGATCCCGTGCGTACGGCGGCGCTACCGCGAAGCATGTTGAACGAACCACCCGAGAACTGCACGTTCGCCATCGGCTTGCGCGCATCACCATAGAGCGAAAGCGACGGCGACGTCAACCCAACAGCACCTGCGAAGGATGCTGTGCCGTTCGTGCTCAGGCCTGTCCCTCGCTGCACCTGTACCGACGCCATGCCGTTCATCAAGTCGCCCATGTTCGAGAAGAACACGCCCTGGTCAATCATGTCGTTGAGCGGCACACCATCAAGTGTCACGTTCACGCGCGTCTGATCGATACCCCGAAGCCGGAAGGTACCGTAATTCGACACTGCTGTACCAGATTCCGAATACGAGATAACCGATGGTACGGTTCGTTCAAGCACGTACTGTACGTCCTGTCCGATGTAGAGCCGCTCGACGGTAGCCTTCGTCACCGTCGTCTGCGTCACGGGATCGGTTGCCTGTGCATAGGGCGACGTTTCAACGCTGATCTCGCGCATGCGATACGTAGCCGTATCACGAGTTGCCGACGATTGAGCAAAACCTGTTGATAGTGTGGCACATCCAAGTACCACCAATGCTGCGAGCCTGCGCATGGTTCACCTCGTTTTCCTTCGCCGGCATTATCCGGATCAGGTTCAAAGAGTTTGTTCTCAGCCACCGACCTTCGGCAGCACCTCTAACGGGAGCGCGAATATAGCGAGTATCTTTGCGCATGGACAAATTCATCGTTGAAGGTGGGGTGCGCCTCACGGGAATCGTTGACATCTCGGGTGCAAAGAATGCATCACTTGCCCTGATGCCCGCCTGTTTGCTTGCGCCGGGGGCATTTACATTCAGCAATACGCCAAATAATCGCGACTTATGGACCATGAGTCGTCTGCTTGGAAGCATGGGCGTCGAGATGCATCTTGATGGCGACGTGCTCACCCTTGATGGATCCCACCTGACGAGTCATGAGGCTCCGTACGACTACGTCAAGCAGATGCGTGCATCGATCTACGTGCTGGGTCCGCTCGTTGCGCGCTACGGCGAAGCCCGTGTGTCACTTCCCGGTGGATGCAACTTCGGTCCACGTCCGGTCGATCTTCACCTCAAGGGGCTCGAAAAGCTCGGCGCATCGATCGAGGTTGAAGGCGGATATATCATCGCAAAAGCGGATCGTCTGAAGGGCAATCACTTCCACTTCGACATCTCAAGTGTTGGCGCATCGGTCAACATCATCATGGCAGCTACACTGGCTAAGGGGCATACAACGCTTACCAACGTTGCACTCGAGCCTGAAGTAACATCCGTGATCGACATGCTGATTACAATGGGAGCTAACATCTCCGGCGTCGGCACGACGACCCTAGAGATCGAAGGAGTCGATGAACTGCGGAATGCAAGCGTATCGACGATCCCTGATCGTATTGAAGCCGCAACATTCTTGATCGCTGCCGCGATGACCAAGGGAGATGTCAATGTTCGCAAGGTCGAGCCGCGCCATCTCACGGCCGTAACGCAAGCACTTGAGGATGCCGGTTGCACGCTGGACATCGGCACCGACAATATTCGAATCAGCATGGATCGCAATCCAGATCCTGTTGACATCACAGCAACGATTTACCCTGGCTATCCAACTGACTCGCAAGCGCAGTGGGCAGCATTTATGCTCACATCGACTGGCGCAGCACGCATCAAGGACACGATCTACCCAACACGATTCGGATATGTTCCTGAATTGCAGCGACTCGGCGCCGACATCGAGACGGGCGAAGGCTACTGCGTTGTAAAGGGCGGAACAAAGCTTACCGGCGCAACGGTGATGTCGAGCGATCTGCGTGCGAGTGCAAGCTTGGTGATGGCCGCAATGATCGCGGAAGGTCAGACCGAGATTCTGCGAGTATACCATCTTGACCGAGGTTACGAGGCACTAGAGCACAAGCTGGGTGCCTTGGGAGCAGTGATTCGTCGAGAAAAGACCGAGGACTTCTGAGCCGCCTTGTCACGATCCTCGTCGTCATCTTTGCCTTCACGTCGGTAGCGTTCGGACAGTCCAGTATTTCCGATACGAAGCGCGAGCTGAGTCGATTGCGCCAGTCCATCGAAGAGACCCGCGCCCGAATTTCGGCGCTCTCTCGGCGTGAGTCGACTGCGATGCGCTCGCTCACGTCGTTTCAACGACAGCGCCATCAACTGACCATCTTTATCGCGCGCCTCGAAGATGATGTGCAGCGACTACAGGATACCGCGAAGGTTCTTGAGGGCAGAATTCAATCAACACAGTCTGCTCTCGAGCGTGCTGAGACGTCATGGCGAGAGACAGCCGAACGTATGCGCGTGTATCAACGCGAACATGCCGGTGTGCCGCGTTCATCGTTGAGCAACGATGTGGTGTTTCGCGCGCTCACGTCATCTCTCACCACGTATCGCAATTCGATGCGTTCGTTGCGAGATTCACTTGCCGAGCAGAAGGATCTGCTCGACGACGTCACAACAACACAGCAGCAGATCATTACGGCGAAAGAGCGCGAGCGATCAACGCTCGCTTCGACGATCACGAAGAGTCAGCAGGAGCTGCAACGTCTACGCTCGAACAAAGTAACGCTCCTTGCCGAGCTCCAGAAGAAGCAACAAAGCGCACAGCGCGTTCGGTCGATGATCTCCAATCTTGTTGCGCGTGAACGCCAGCGCGAGGAGCAGCGCAAGCGAGATCAAGCTCGCACGAAGTCTGCACGTCCGTCACGGGAGTCTGCTCGCGAGCCGGCACGCACCGAGCGCACACCAAGCGCGCCAGGATTTGCACGGCGCTCGCTACCGTGGCCGACACCTTCGACAACGCTGCTTCAGGGGTACGGAACGTATCGCAATCCAAAGACAGGCACAACGCTGGAGAATCCTGGCATCGACATCCGCGCAGCCGTTGGCACGCGTGTTTCATGCATCAGCAAGGGAGAAGTATCAAGCGTCACGTGGCTCCCCGGATTTGGATCGCTCGTGATCGTAGATCACCAGAATGGGTTTCGCTCGGTCTATGCCAATCTCGCAACAGTGAGCGTGCGTCAGGGAACAGCTGTGCAGCAGGGTGCTGTAGTGGGCACGAGCGGCGAGAACATCGACGGCGCATTGGTACACTTCGAGCTCTGGTACGGACGTGATCGGCTCAACCCTGCTACCTACCTGCGTTAGATCGATCTTCTATCGCAATGTAGTCTTCGATGAGCTTAGCAGCATCGGGATTCTTCACCCGGCGATACGATGCAATGAGCATCCCAGAAATCCGATTGCGATACATCTTGCGCTTGGTAAGGTCCTTGATCTGCAACCATGCGCGCTGCTCGTATGGACGTCGCAACAATCGAATCACGCTGCCTGCTGAACGAGCGCTATCAGCAGCAGCCTTCTGCACCAAGGTAGAGAGACGACGTTCATACGTCTGCTCATTCACAGGGATACTGTCGAGTCCGAGACGTGAGATCTTCTGCGATATCTGCTTATCTATCGCATTCACATTTGCTGAGTCGAACGAATACACCTTGAGCTTGGTAATGAGCGACGGCTTGAGGCGCACCCAAACACGTGATGGGTCTGCGTCGGAGAAACCACGTTCACGCAGCGCATCAAGCATTTGATCACAGGCATCATATGTGAGATTGGTCTCAACAAGCGCCAGCGACGCACGCAGGGCGAGTTCACCCAAGAAGTTGTCTGTTTGGTCAAACGCTCGAAGAATGATCTGCCGTATGAACTGCCCCTGATTATATACCCGCTGGTAGTCGCCTGCGCTGTAGGCCTGTCGTGACCGAAGCACACGCAGCGTCGATGAGGCGTTCTCCTTATAGCCCATCAGCTCCAGAAGGCCGATGGCCTGCGAGAATCCGAACTCTACCCAGTAGTCGATTCTCGATACGCCTGCGATCGTTGCAGCCGCAACATGATATGAAGTACGACCTCGGTTGGCTCGCACGTTTGTCAGCTTGTTGAGCCCGGTCGTATCATCGAACCCTGCGTCATGCGGCGTGTCACGTGGGATGGAAATGATCTCGATACAGCCCGAATCAAGGAAGAACCGCACGAGGTGATTCGCATCTGCATGCCCCATTGGATCGCCAAGACGCGAGTCCAAGCCGGTTACCATCACATTCACAACGCGCCCCGACGGAGTTGGGAAGCCTGCATTGCGCAGCGTAACGGTAGTATCTGTCACGACGAACGTTGACGTATCAATGCCGTCCTTACTCGCGCCAGACGTCGGTTCTTGCGTCCCGGCGGTGGAATCGGCAGACCTCTCGATGACCGTCGAATCTGAAGGACCGCACGCTAGGGCAATCCCGATAAGTGCGACGACTAGTGCACGGCTCAATACCTTCACAATCCCTGCCCTTTCGCTTCATCCCAGTACGCATCCATTTCTTCGAGCGACATGCTCTTCACGGCGCGTCCGTGCTCTTTTGCACGACGCTCAATATGCTGGAAACGTCGCATGAATGCACCAATCGTTCCATGGAGTGAGTCTTCGGCGATTACGCCCTCATGGCGCGCGGCATTGACGAGTGCAAAGAAGACGTCACCAAATTCACGTGCGGTGCCTTCCTTGTTGCCTTCGTTGATTTCGTGCTTTAGTTCGTCTAGCTCTTCATCAACCTTTGCCCAGACATCTCTGCGATCATGCCAGTCGAATCCAACATTTGCTGCCTTTTCCTGCACACGTTGTGCACGCAATGCAGCCGGGAGCGCACGCGGAACGCCATCGAGAACCGATGTGCGACCTTCATTCATCTTCAGCGCTTCCCAATTCTGGAGCACGACGTCCTCAGTAGCCGCAACGGTATCAGCGAAGATGTGCGGATGACGATTGACAAGCTTATCGAACTCCGACGCAATGACTGCGCGCAAGTCGAATGCACTCCGTTGCTCCGCCATCACGCTATGCATCACGACGTGAAGCAACAAATCACCGAGCTCTTTACGCAGCTCAAGATCATCGCCTGCCTGAATCGCATCGACCGTCTCGTAGGCCTCTTCGATCAGCAGGTGCGAAATCGACTCGTGCGTTTGCTTGATGTCCCACGGACATTGTTCACGAAGAATGCGCACCAACGTCACGAATGCGGCGAGATACTCTAGCGTGTCGTTCGGGTTCGATGGATGTGGAATCGGAGTTGGCATGTTAGTTCCCGAATGTCACGCCGGCATTGATGCTCCAAAACGAGATCGTGTGCGTCGACGCATCATACAATGGCGTTCCTGATGGGAACCCGTAGCTCATGCGCGCCGACAGATCAACCATCGTTTGCCACGATACAGGGATGAGGACTCCCACCGATGGCGCAACACCAAGGTGCCAGTTCGTTTCGTTGAATTCAACAAAGCCGACATCAAGCACTTGGTTGGATGTGATAGCGCCAGCGGCAACACCCACAAACGGGCGCACGTCACGAGAGCGTCCAAACACATATCGCGAACTCGCCATAATCGTCACCGAGTTCACGGTGTGAATCTGCGTGCCATTGATCGCCGCATCATACTCGCCGCTTTGGAAGTTATGCGTGCTGTTGCGGTATACATCCGACCACATGTTGTACCCCACCGTCACACCAGCAGAGATGTGATCCTTGACCCACCACTGAAGATCAAGTCCGATACCACTTGCGGATGTCTCAGTGACGAATGATCGGTAGGATCCAGCTGGTGTGGCGACAGACCACATAAGACTTGCGAAATAGCGTTGTGCAGACGTTGTTGATGCCGCAGCGCAGAGGCATAGAACGACGATCATCCATTTCATTGACCACCTCATTGCGCACCTCCACTCAGAAGGTAGGGAGACTGCTCAAAGATCTGATTGAGCTTCGTCGTGAAATATGCACGAGAGATAGTTCCAGTAAGCAACCCACTGAGAGAGCCGCTCCATACGATAGGATTCTTGCCGCTCCGCTGTGTTATGTCACGATCGACCATATCGATGTTCAAACGACCGATGTTGTATGTGACCGCGCCATAGGACGGACCCCAGTATGGCGGATAGTACGATCCCCAGCCACCCCAGTATCCACCCCAATAGTCATCCCACGATCCGTAGTACGACGTGAAGCTCGACGCCGTGGCGGCGACATACACCATTACATCAGGCGCTTCTTGCAGCGTATCAACTACTCGGCGGAATCCACGTGCTTCAAGGTTGCGAACGATTGTCGAAAGGATCACTGCATCGTAGCTGCGGCCAAGCAGCTTGTCGGTATCATCACCCACGTGAATGATGGTGTCTGGCATGGCAAACGTGCGGTACGACGCAAACGGAGTTCCGGGTATGTACCCCGTTAGCACTGTGTCGTAATCTTCCACCGACAACCCATGTGATGGGAAACACGATGGAATGATGCCGAACACAAGGGCGCTGACCAGAAATGCGATCAGGCTTCGAAGTGACATGAACAACCTCATAGAAACGTGGAGGGCAAAAATACGTCAGATAGCTGCGCGGACTGCACTGACGACGACCATGCCAAGGACCGATGCAACGATCATCACCAGGAACGACAGTATGAGGCGCAAGGCAAACGCCATACTTCCTGTCGTAGCTGCTATTACAAGCTTCACAAGCATGTTCATCGCAATCGCTACAACAACGACGATCACGCCGACAGTGTCTAGCAGCACACCGATCCTCACCTGATCTGCTACGGTCATGACGATTGCATCGACATCAACCAGTGCTCCTACGGCAGCTGTAACGAATAACCCCTGCTGTCCGATAAGATCTGCTGCAGCATTGCCAACAAGGGAGATGCCAGCCATGAATGTGGCAAACTGCAATGCAGGAATCACGCGGAGAGGATTTGCAATCTGTGTTACGTCAGTGGCAGGCCCATCTGCATTACTGCGTAACAGGATAGCTAGGAGCCCACCAGCTAAGGCAGCAGAGAGGAGTGCAGGAAGCACATCGCCAAGCAACTGTGGCGTAGCAATGGCAATCAATACTCCTACTCGAAGAAATTGAATGCTGTTGGACAGCGTCGCGTACTTCCATGATGATGCCAGAGTTTCAGGATCATCCTTAACACGCCGTGCGTACGTTTGAGTCATCATGGTCGTGGAAACCAGCCCACCAACTATCGCAAGGATCATCGATCCCTGTCGGTGTCCCAGAAACTTGGTGAGGAAGTACCCAACAAACGAGATTCCACTCACGGATAGAACAGCGATCCAAAGTGAACGCGGAGCTAAGAACTCGTACGGACCATATCGTCCTTCGGGCAGGAGCGGAAGGATGATGAAGATGAGTGCAAGAAATCGCACCGCATCGGCGAGCTCACGATCGGTTATGGTCTCACGAAAGAACTTCTTGACATAGGGCTTTGCATCCAGGAACAACACCACCACGATGGCAAGAGCAATCCCAATCCCGTCGTACTGATCCTTTCCAGGGAGAGACACAAGGTACGACAGCACGAAGGTGACGATCATCGCCATCTCCGTTGTAATCCCAGCTTCGTAGGGCTCACGAAGATGATGCGCGATCATCACGCCGGAGAGCGCTAGTACAATGATCGCCGTGAGCCACCATACGTTAACCAGAGCACACACGAAGGCTATTGCAGAGAGCACGAGAAAGTCGCGTAACCCTACGTGCACATTTACCCGCGCACTCTCTCGCTCAGCACCAATCAGGAGTCCGATTAGCAGAGCAATCGCGAGTGAAATCCACGTTGATGTATCAGCGGCGGTAAGGAGTTGTTCGATCATACATGTTCTATCAAACGACAAACGGCACATGGAGATGCTCCATGTGCCGTCGGCAACAATTGCATACTGTGTTGGTTATGCCAGCGGCACAACATAGGTCTCAGTTGGCTTTGCGAGTGCTTGGCGTACCCAGCGCCCCTGCTCTTCGGCCATCTTGCGCACGGCAAGACGTTCCTTATTGCATGGTCCATCGCCGTTGATAACGCGCTTAAATTCATTCCAGTCCGGGTCTCCAAACGACCACTTCCCTGTAACGGGATCCTTCTTCAACTCAGTATCTGGGATCGTCAAACCGAGCTCCCAGATCTTCGGCACATACTGGTTGAAGAACTGCTGACGCATGTCGTCGTTCGATGCCATCTTCACCTTCCACTTCATGAGCTTCTCGCTGTGCACCGACGCTACATCCGGTGGTCCGAAGAAGTGCATGATTGGACGCCACCAGCGGTTGAATGCTTCTTGCAGCATTTCACGCTGCTTCGGCGTTCCCGTAGCAAGCGCAACCACATTGTCGTAGCCGTACTTGAGGTGGAATGATTCTTCCTGACAGATGCGTTCGAGTGCGCGGCAATACGGCGCATACGAACCCTTAGAATTCGCTACTTGATTGATAATCGCAGATGCATCAATGAGCCACGCGATCACAGCCGTATCTGCCCATGTCAACGCTGGGTAGTTGAATACGTTCGAGTACTTCGACTTCCCGCTCAGGAGGTCGTCGATCATCTTTTCGCGCGGCTTGCCGAGTGTTTCCGCAGCACTATAGAGCAGCTGTGCGTGACCAACTTCGTCCTGCACCTTGGCCATAAGAGCAATCTTGCGCTTGAAGCCAGGAGCGCGTGTGATCCACGTGCCTTCCGGAAGCGCACCGATGATCTCGCTGTGCGCATGCTGTTCGATCATGCGAATCAGCTGACGGCGATACTCCGTTGGCATCCAATCGTGCGGTTCGATTTTCTCGCCGCGTGCGATCTTCTCTTCAAACTCGGCCAATTTGATTGGATCGTCGGCTGTTTGATCCGCACTTGGTCCGTCAATGATGGTGATGTTACCGTACATAGTTGAATCTCCTTAGCGCAAATTAGCATACCGGAAGTGATAAAACCCGATCGGTGAGTTTTGTGTCGGCGTCACCGGTGCACCCTCGTAGATGCTGGTGAACTGGAACTTCACGCGACGACCCTTATCCGTCTCGATGGCAATACACCGATCTGGGCTCGGCGAAAGCGTGTGATTTGGGGCACCGGCATAGATCCAGACCCCATTGGCTCCGACAAATGAAATCACTGGGTTGAGCGTATCGTCAGAACGCAGCGCCACACCCGCTGGCATACTGGTCACCCGCTCGAAGCGGCTCTTGATTAACGCACCTACAGTCGCTCCAGGTCCGGCACTACCCGAATTCAGTTGGACGGTGATCGTGCGCGTATTGCCGCAGCAGCGCAGGTAGGCCATGCGGATATCCCATTCGGAGGTGCCAGCAAAGAGGGGCGACACCACGGAGTCACCGTCGATTGAGTAGTACAGCCATCCAATGGAACTGTCGGCCCGAAGGTCCGCGCGTGTCACGACGGTGGTGTCAGCAGGAGGCGTCGGGGCCGCTGGATCTTGCGTGCAACCAGGCCCGAGCACAAGTGCGATGAGGACGAGAACAAGCGTGATGCGAATCATCATTGGGTGATGGCGTTGTGCGTTACTTCGTTCGTACGTGAACCCTACGAACAACTGCATCCCCAATCATAGTTCCATGCTCGTTACCCGCATCGCATCCCCGACGGTAGTGGATTCCTCCGTAGAGGCGGCTAACCGAAGCTTCCTGTGCCGCTTGCTTGAAGTTCTTGAATGAACGTGGCTTCCATCCGAACGGCACCTCGGTGCTATCCGTGAATGCAACATCTCCAAAGTGTGCTGTGAGCACGACTGCCGCAGCTGCAGTGATCGTGGAGTGACCGCTAGCATGCTCTGGGAAGGGTGGAGTCTGAAGCATGGGCTCCCACGTCTTATCAATGTGCTGATTGATATAGGTAACGGGGCGAATCAGGTTGCCGCGGAACTTCTCTGCCCAACAGGAGGTAAAACCATCGAACAGGGCAAAGGCAACCGTCGAGTATACCTCGAAGCAGCGGACCATTGACGCTTGGTGATCTGCAAGAACACGGTTCGTGATGTTCATCCAGTGTCCGCCCGGCGAGATCTGCCGCGAATTGAACACAAAGTGCCCGTGATAATTCGTAAGGACAGGATTATCGTTCCAGAAGTTTGCGATCTCCTTCTGCTCGTCTGTCAAGTTCTTGCTGACCTCGATTACTTCCATCGCGGCCTTGTAGAACGGGGCGTTCTTCGCCGTGCTGAACGGAATGCTCGGCGGCACAGTGAATTCGCTGGCGCTCTTGAGCACGATTGTTCTTACCTGCCCGCAGTATGGTGAAAGGGGCTTTGCAAAGTTCGGCGGTGTTGGAATCCAGCACGAGTCGCAGCGGGGCCATTCGTAGTCGGGCAGACCCTGCGTGCGAGGATAGCCGTCGGCTTTTGCGTACGCGTTAATCGTCTTACCAACATCAACACCGAAGGCCTTTGAACGATCGAACACATCCGCTGGGACTTCCGCCTTAAGCACAGCAAACTGCACAGCGGCCAGGCTATCCGAGATGCTGATGCGATAGAGCAACTTGCTGCATGCAACTTGCATCGCAGCCACTGTCGCCACGCGGTAGTCATAGGTTGTGCCTGGTTGAGGCTGCGGACAAGCAGTGAACCCATTGAGCTTACCCACCATCGTGGTATATCCGGGTTCCGACATGTACGAGGCCTGATAGCCGGCAAGATTCGCGTAGGCATGGATGCGTGCAGCAACGGGCGGACCGAATCCGTCCTCCATGATCACTTCGATGACACATATATTCCACTGATGCGCAATGTCCGCGCCAGTCAGTTTCTGCGCTGTTGACGAACCAGCCAGCACAAGAAACGCGAGAATGATTGAGAGTGTCTTCATAGCCACAAAGGTAGAAAAAGCGGATGTATCTGTCTGAATTTATCGGGTGCCCTTCATGCTCATCGGAAACTCCTGTAGATCAAAGAGTCGCGGTGACCGTCCGTTGACGGTTACGATGAGCAAGTCCTTTAATCCAGGCACAGGTATAACGGCCATTCTGCGCGAATCGTGTGGGGCGGAAAAACCTGACTGCCACGGTTCGATTGGCGTCAGCAGTCCCCGCTTATCGTTGCGAAGAACCAAACCCATTCCGGCGTCATATCCGATAACATCGCCATCCTGCGTTTTGGCATTCCCCACGATGATCACGTCCTGATCGCCATCCCCATCAAGATCACGAGGCACGACTGCCATTACCGGAGAGATCTGTGCCATTTCAGGAAGTGGCTGCGCCACGAAACGTCCATCGATGTTCATGTAGATCGTTGATGCAAACGTTCTGGCAATCAATGTGCGGGCGGTATCCTTTACGGCTGGCGCGATGAGGTCGTCGATGTCGGCATTCGCGAACTGCGCAAACGTGTTGTACTTGCGCGTCAACGTGGGCATGTGCTGGAGGATCGTCGACCGTCCACGTGTCGGCATACGCCGCCCTTGCACGTCATGTGTCATGATGTGATCGAGTGATCCATTTTCGTCGAAGTCGCTTACGTAGCAAACAATCGGCTTGCCCGCCTCGGGCACGAACTTGGCGTTGAGTCCGATGTTCCCTGCGACAAGATCATTGTCTCCATCGTTGTCAATGTCGACAGCGGCAACCGAGTACCACCATCCTTCTTGTCCATCGAAGCCAAGCGACGACGACACATCGGCGAACTGACCTTTCGTGTTCCGCCATACGCGAGGAGTCATCCATTGTCCAACCACGACAAGATCCAGATCCTTATCACCGTTAACATCCGTCCATGTTGCTTGCGACGTAAGACCACAACGTGCGAGGCCAGGCGCTACCTTATCTGTGACATCAGTTAGCACGCCATTGTCGTTGCGATACAGCACGGAGCGTGCAGCCTGCGGGAACTGTCCCGGCACACACCGTCCGCCGACGAACACATCGAGATCACCGTCGCGGTCGTAATCCGCCGACACGATGCATGAACCGCTGTGATTGCCGCCAGGCAGCCCCTTTTCAACGCGTGTGAACGTGCCTTTGCCGTCGTTTCGATAGAGTCGGTCCTCAAGTTCCGGATCATTAGATGAGAACTCGTTGCCCCCTGTCACAACAATGAGGTCGAGATCCTTGTCGCCATCGACATCCAGCAGCAGGGCATCGACGTCTTCTGCATCGACGACGTCATCAATTCCGCACGACCATGGCACAAACGTTTCGTCACGCTGTTGCAGGAATGCCGCAGTAGCCTGATACTTCGCGCCTGTCAGCACGACATCTGCGTATCCATCCCCGTTGATGTCCCCAACGGCAACGCCTGGACCATCCTTTGAGAAACGATACGGCAGTAATCGTTCACGCTTGAAATCGTCGTAGGCGTTCTCCTTGTGAAAAAACGGGATACTTGCTCGACGCCGTTTCGACATGTATTCGGGTGCATGCGCATCTGGCTTCCATGCTGCCGCGGTCGTCGGCATTGCAATCGTCGAATAGGCATTGATTGGCAACTCAGTGTGAACAGATCTTACGCCGGTAGGCCAGCGCACAATGCAGGAATCGACCGCTGTGCTGCTGCCGAGACCAACGACGAGGCGTGTATCAGAGGTGGAGTGGAAACCGCGCGATGCAGTCACCTCACGCGTATACGAGCGATCTCCGGCGTGCAGAGTTACCTGTGCTCCGATGCCGTGCACGTTTCCGGCCGTTCCACGTAGTGCGATTCCAACCCAGCGTGCAGCTGCACCACGCGTCTCGATTGTGCGGTTGATATAGATCGAGGGCACGGTATCGGTGTTACTCACAACCAGGTCGAGATCGCCGTCATTGTCCAAGTCAACCATGGCAGCGCCATTAGACACTTGTGGATCGAGCAGTCCCGACTGCAAAGTCACGTCGGTAAACTTCAATCCAGTGGTGTTGCGGAACAGGAAGTTCGAGGGTCTGCTTCGCGGCATTTCCATGTAAGCATCAGAGCGCATCGGCTCGGCACCGGCGAAGAGATTGTAGGCAAAATCCTGGTCGCCCATATCACGTTTTGTACCATTGGTCACAAACAGATCTAGTCGGCCATCGAGATCCATATCCCCCATCAAGACGCACCACGACCAGTCTGTTGCTGCCACACCAGCTTGATAACAAATGTTCGAAAAACGTCCATTGCCTCGGTTGAGGTGGAGCGCATTATGCACGCGCTGAAGAGAGTCGAAGAACGGACCGTAGATTGACATTCCACCGAGTTGCGTCTGACGACGGTAATCATCGCGTGGAAGCATGTCGAGCGTCATGATGTCCATCAGCCCGTCATCATTGACATCCCCGATGTCACTACCCATCGATGCCCACGACATATTAGCCATCGCTCGTTGGGCTGAATCGGAAAACGTACCGTTTCGATTGTTGAGGTAGATCGCGTCGCGCTCTTCAAAGTCGTTGGTGACAACGATGTCGAGCCATCCATCATTGTTGAGGTCGCCAATGCTCGCACTCAGACCATAACCCTTATCGGCGATTCCCGACGCTAACGTGACGTCGGTAAACACACCTCCGCCATCATTGCGGAAGAGCTTATCGCAAAGTCCAGGATTGAGATAACCTCTCCGGCGAGGCTCACCACTGTTGACGACGTAGACGTCGAGATCGCCGTCTCGATCATAATCGAGCACAGCGGCCTGGGAAGAGAATCCACGAAATGACAGCGCAGACGTCGAGGAAACATCTGCAAAGTGCCCCTTACCATCATTAACGAACAGGCGATTGGCGAGATATCGTCGGCAGACGTACACGTCCAGATGTCCATCACCCGTGAGATCGGCAACCAGGACACCTGTGTTAACGCTTTCATCGTTGATGCTAATCCCACAGGTAGCAGAGACATCACGAAACGTGAGATCCCCATTGCTGAGATATGTTCCCACTCCGCGTTGCGTGGAGGTAAAGACAAGGTCTTGGAAGCCATCGCCGTTAAGGTCGCCGACTCCCACGCCGCCACCGTTATAGGCATAGAAATCGGCTAGGACGTTAAAACTGTCCGACTCGATGATGTCGTTACGAAACGTTATCCCAGCGCGCTGCGCGGATAACTGCTGGAAGGTCTGTGCCGGAACCCGAACCGACAGACAGATCATAATGATAAAGGCCAGAGCAACGATGCTCATAGTCCGTCTCCGTGGTCATGCACTCAGAAACGCATGCGCAGTGTTACGACGATTCCCACCAGAGCAAAGATGACATTGGCACCCCAGCCAACGACATCGACAGGAACATCGATAACAGCTCCAACAGCTTGACTAATCTTTGTGAACGCAATGTAGGTAATTGCCAAAATCATTGCTGCAGCAATGTTAACGGCCATTCCACCCCTACGCCGCACGGCTGCAAATGGGATAGCGATCATAACTACCACAAAATTCACAAAAGGGAACGCCCATTGTCCGGATAGATCGATCTCCTGTCGACGCGTATCCTTCCCGCCCTTGCGCAGGGTTTCAATGTTCTCCGCCAGCTCGGGGAATGTCATCTCATCGGTATTGAGTTGAAGGCGTACAATCTGATCGTGCTGAACCGAAAACTCAACCGACTGGTTGTGGATCTGCTCGACGAGGACGCGATCGGGAAGGCGAGTTCGGCGCAGCCCGCTGGGTATAATCCACTGCGAACGTGCATCATCCCAGCGCATGGTATCGGCATCGATCCGCCATTGAATACGTGGTTGCGCTGGCGAGCCGTACTCTTCAATCGACACGGCGAATGCGATGCGTGCTTCGGCATCGTATCGACGCATCGACAGATTCCGTGTGGGCGACTCACGAAAATGCAGGTCGTGGAGCGAGTTACGCCCCTTATTACTTCCTAGGTACTCCCGTTCGATATCGAGACGCAGCGTTGCTGCTCGCGGTGCGACCCATCCGTTGAAGTACATCTGTGCGAAGCTCATCATGAGAGCTACCACAAGGAATGGCATCAGGAAACGCACCGGATGCTGTCCGCTCGAGCGCATCGCAGTTACCTCACTGCTCGCACTCATACGTCCAACCGCAAAGAGTCCACCCAACATTAGTGCTACGGGGTTGAGCACCTCGCACAGATACGGGAGCATCGCCAGATAGTACATCCCAAGTGTTTGCACGGGAATCTTATGATCAAGAAACTGACCGAGGTGCTCAAGCAGGTCGATTACCATGAAGATCGCGCACAGCGCCAACAGTGAGAACACCAATGCGCTCAGGAACTGCTTCAGGACATATCGGTCGAGAACACTCATCGACGTCGCATAGCCTCGCGTACGGCCATGAGAGACTGCAGGCAGGTATTGGCAATGCCTATGGCGGCAAGTGCAGCCGCCGCAAGCAGTATCTCAACCTGTGTAACACGCCCTACCCAAGGAGCGAGATGACGCGCTGATGATTGAAGTGCAAGCACAACAAGCGTACTCGCCACGAGTCCGCTTGCACCAGCGAGCAAGCCGACAATTGCATGCGGTGCGGCAATCCAGCGCATCGGAGCACCTAGGAGTTCGGCCACACGCAGGTCTGATCCTGCTCGATGGATTTCTGCGTTGAACGCATACGCGATCGCTACGAGGAAGAGCATAATACTTAGCACTCCAGCAGCACCTCCGAAGATGACAAGCGTACGGCGGTGCTCTTCTACCATAGCCACGTAGGTGCGCGGCCATGTAATGGAAGCAATGTTTCGACGCCACGCAACACGTAGATCATTCGCAAATCGCTCGACGAATTCGTGGGCAACATACTCTGGTGCGAGCCTTACACGGATCATCACAGGTAATTCGGCAATCGCACGAAGGTCCGTGTCGGAGATATTCATATCGGTCGCAAACTCCTTCCACACAGCATCGCTGGTACGGACGGTAGCTTCAGCAACACCCGGTATCCGGGCAATCGACTGAGCCATCGCGCGCGCGCGAACTCCAGTTGAATCGTCGGCGCATACAACGTCGATCACCATCGCCGAAGCACGCTCGTCGGCATCTCGCCATGTACCAATGGCCCAGACAGCACCGGCGATACACCACGTTGATGCCACGAGGGCGACAATCGCCATGCGAACGACGGGGCCCTTCCGACGTGTGATCAACCGACTCGCCGCTTGCAGATGGAACCACATAATCACCCTCTCGTTCGCTGTAAGACATTTCGGACGTCATCGATCATGCGCGCCATCGCTCTGAGTGGGAAGTGAATCTCTCGGCGAACGTGCGCGACACTCAATACCCCGAACACAAGCGTATTTGTCACGAGCGCAGCGCCCACAAGCAAGGGTTGGTCCAACAGCACAACAATGAAGAAGGCAATCGCACCTGCAATCAGACCCATAGCAGAGTACTTCACGATTACCATACTCTGCCCCATCGCTGCGATAATCGAATTCATCAGCAGGAACGGCATCCCGACACCTGCAATAATCAGCACGTTAAAGTGCGCAATTGCGTCGGTATAGGTCGGACCAAGCACAACGGTAATCACGTTGCTTAGTCCGAGCTCGAGCGCTACAATAGCTACAATGCTTGGAATAAGTGTGACGCTTATCGCCTTTGTAATCAGCACCTGCATGTCTTCCATGCGCCGTTGCGCATACATGCGCACAGCTGCTGGATACAGCAGGGTGCTCACAGCATCAAAGGCCTGCTCGAACACGCGGTAGAGATTCTTGGCGGGAGTAAATGCTCCAGCAACACCTGTTCCGAAGAACACGCCGATAGCAAGATTGTCGAGTTGACGTGGCGCAGAGTTGAGTGCTGTTGCCATCGCCAGGGGAACGCCATAGCGCAGATATGTGCCGAGGGAGATTCCACCACTCCACCCGAAGACAAGCTCCTTGCGCGTGAGCACCATAGTTGCCAGCGAACTTGCCGCCATCCCCGCGATATCGATCGCAACAAGACTGTCGAAAGATGTCAGTGTCCCACTACGGATAAACCACCACGCCAGAAGCGTCCGAACTCCGAACCATATGGCATCAGCAGCAAACAGATCCTTCATTCGCATATCACGATAGATCAGCTTCAGACAGAACATGCGCGGAAGTGTCACCAGAGCATACAGCGGGAGGATGTCAGCGACGCGGCCCAAACGGTAATCCCCCACCATCTCGGCAAGAGGATGTCCGGCGAGATACACACCGAATGTTGCCACGCCAACGATCACTACGTGAATGATCAAGGCCATGGTGTTCACACGTCGCCGCTCGGAGGGTTCAACACCGAACTGGATTACTCCAGCTAGGGCTGAGCCGTCGGACACGATCATGATCCATGTGTTGACGGCAACCAGAATCGAAAACGCTCCGAGATCCATGAGCGCCAAGCCGGCGGAACTCGCATCTGGCTGAAGCGCAACCAATTGGTTGACTTGCCAGAGCTGAACAAAGCCGTACAGAACGTACAGGACTTTATCGGCGAGTGACCAGGAGATCTTGCCGAGATGCGCCGTGAGTTTCATGCGTCAAAGATAGGTGGTTCGGGCTCTTGCCTATGCACGCCGATGTAGGCTCCACCGTAGATCTGTATTCCCATGAATGGCCAGCCGTTGAGATTCGACGCGATGCCCAAACTCAGGGGCAACGTGAATGGTATCGCAGATCAACGTCCCGGCATTCCACGCAAGGTCGCATGCAACGCCAGCTCGTTCGAGACGAACACGGCTCTCGCCGACGTCTGTGACTGTCACATCAGGATGCAGCGGGAACCACGCGCATACGTCCGACGATCCGCCGTGGCATTGGTCATGTACACGAATGTGGTCGCCATCACATACGAGGGCGCGTGTGTGTGATCGTCCCTGCTGATGCACGACATGTCCGGTGATGGTGCGTGGTGTATCCTCAGACACAGAACACCGCACCTTATCGGCGAGGAGCCAAAAGAGTCCTTCCTCACCCGGCGGTGCATCGAGTTGGTCGACGTCGTTCCACCACATTGTCGCATGCATTCCAACAGAACGTTCATGGTTGCGAAGCGCAGCATCGTGCGTGTACACCGAGCTACCTGGATCCACAATGAGGGCAATACCATCTGCACTGACCGTAATCGCATTCTGATCCTGATGGGCATGGCCGCCCTTCCCGAACTGTCCTACCGGTCCGTTCCGAAGCGTCACTCGCAGTGAATCGTCACCCAGCACATACAATCCGAAGTCCGGCATGCTCTCCGAACGAGGCATCGTAGGAGGCACGAGATCATAGAGGTATGAGCAATCGACCTTGAAGCCGGTGAGTTTCACTGCCATGCCGTCGTCGTTATCGCCAATGAGCGGCATACCAATGCGCTCGAGTGCTGCGCAGCGAGCCACAGCGCGGTCGAGCCGCTCGTTGTCATTCGATGTCCACCCGTAGCCTTCTGTGCGTTGCCCGAGCAGTGCCCGTGCGTGGACGAAGATGTCGACGATCTGGCGATGATACCCGGTGCTGGCCTCATCAGTCATTCCGTCATCAAGGATGTGCCTGCGAAGCTCGGAGCAGAGTTCACGTGCAGCAAAGGCTTCCCATTTGGGTGATTGCGGCGCGTCGGGGAGGTATCTGGCAACTGCAAGAACACCAAGCAGGTTTGCGGCATAATGGGATGTCGACAAACCGCCTCGCCGTTCGCGGCGCACCCATACACTGGTGGCGTGATCGATGGCCAAGGCTGCGACACGTCGTTCAACCTCAGGATTCCCCCAACCAGTGCGTCGTGCCCAGTCCCACGCAACCAGCATCGAATGTGCTCGCAGAGCAGTGCCCATCGGGAATGCCCAGTGCGTGCCGCGTTCCGCCGGCCAGGTGGACGCGAAAGCAGTGATTTCTGCTGCGAGAAGGTCGCACCATGCGTGCGCGTTCTCAGCGTCGATGTGAGCGACAAGTGCGTAGGCACACCAGTGGTGCATGCGACTGAGCTCATGGACGCAGCGGACATCGATGTTGTCTGGATCACGCGAATCCACTCTCCACGCGTCGATACCCGGCACGGCAGGACGTCCATCATGCATCGAACTCGCAAAGGCGCGTACGTCCTCGGCATGGCGATGCATCCACATCGACGACGGGAACGGCGCGACTCCCAGAGCGATAGTTCGATCAACGCTAGCTGATGTTGGCAGTGCGCGAAGACGCAATGCAAGGATGCGTTCCCGAAGCGCGTCGATCACCTTTGTCATCAGAAAGGGTCGAAGCGGACCGGTAAGGAGACGGATATTCCACTGGTGGTTCACGTGCGCAAACTACCTCGGGATTTCCAGATTCGTCGAGTGTGGCGTGCTCCCACGCCGTAGATTTGAACCATGTGTGGAATCGCTGGGCTTGTTGATCAACGCCTACAACAACAGGATCTTCTCGATGTCGGATCGCGCATGCTCGAGGTTATGGCTCATCGCGGACCCGATCATCGCGGTACGTGGTGCACGCCCCCTGTGTTCCTCGGACACAACCGTCTGAGCATTCTGGACCTCTCGAGCGGCTCTCACCAGCCGATGTCGTCACATGGCCTGACCATCACCTACAATGGCGAAGTCTACAACTACGTTGAACTTCGTGCAGAGCTTGAAGCCCACGGCTATCAGTTCCATACCACGGGCGATACGGAAGTTATCCTCGCTGCGTTTCGTCATTGGGGCGCTGCCTGTGTTGAACGCTTCATCGGTATGTGGGCATTCGCAATTTGGAATGAGTCGACACAGGAGCTCTTCTGTTCGCGTGATCGCTTTGGCATCAAGCCGTTTCACTACATCCTTCGTGATGGTCGGCTTCACTTCGCATCGGAGATCAAGGGGCTTCGAACATCCCCATTGGACCGAGGTGGTCTAAATGAATCGCAACTGCTGCGCGGTCTCTATCTCGGGTGGATGCACCATTGGGACGAAACATCGTTCGTCGACATCAAGAGTTTGCCTGCGTCGCACAACCTCACCTGGTCATGCGGCGAGGTTCGCATCTGGCAATACGCCGACATCGCAACACAGCCCGATACCTCACGTTCGTTTACCGATAACGTCGAGAGTTTTCGCGAACTCTTTATCGACTCAGTTCGCCTTACATCTCGGCGTGATGTCGATATGGGTGTATGCCTGAGCGGCGGACTCGACTCGACGTCGATCGCGAGCGTCCTTGCGTCGTCGACCGGCGAACATTCCGTGAAGACCTTCACGGCCTACTACACGGGCACTGGCAACGTCGACGAACGTCCGTACATCGACCACGTTCTGCGTCGCTACCCACAGATCCAACAGCAAACGATCTCACCATCCGACACAGATGTTGCGCATGTATTC